>JBBDSB010000217.1:0-1412 GCA_040905205.1 Cyclobacteriaceae bacterium | reverse complement strand
GTTGGCCATATAGGCCATCTTCCCATGGTGGTTTTGATTCAGCCAGGATTCCAGCCCATTCGCTTCCTCTTCCAAAAATCCTGCTTGGGCAATACCGCAAAAATCAAAACCCAGTTTTTGCGCGGTCTGTTTGACCAGTTTGGTATGTTTTTCTTTGGCACTCATGTAAAATTATTTTATCGTCCTGGATAGCCCAGTGTCAGGTCAAACGTTAAATGGCAATTGCCCACGCTCGCCCCTCAGTCCCCTTAAGGGGAAGACAGCCCACGGGACTGACCTTTTAGCAGATCTAGAGAGGACTGTTTAGCGCCAAAATTGATGTGACATGACACTAGGTGGCTAGAGCTCAAACAGGCTTGCTGTTTGGCCACCAAAATCAGGTTTGATTTTAAGGTGTTTATAGGCCAATTCAGTGGCTGCCCTTCCGCGGTTGGTTCTTTTCAGGTAACCTTCCTGAATTAAAAATGGCTCATACACTTCTTCAATGGTTTCTGCCTCCTCACTACAAGCAGTGGCAATGGTGGTGATGCCCACCGGGCCACCGTTGAATTTTTTGATGATGGTCATCAGAATGCGGTTATCCATTTCATCCAAGCCATTTTCATCCACATCCAAAGCATTCAGGGCCATTTTTGCGATGTCCATGGTAATCCGGCCATCACCTTTGATTTCAGCAAAATCGCGCGTTCTTCGCAATAGGTTGTTGGCAATCCTAGGTGTTCCCCTGCTTCTTCTGGCAATTTCAAATGCGGCCTGCTCATCCAGAGGCGTACCCAGGATGCCCGCTGACCGTTTGACGATGGTGCATAATAAGGCCGCATCATAATATTCCAAACGGGCATTAATGCCAAACCGAGCCCTTAAAGGAGAAGTCAGGAGACCGGAACGGGTAGTCGCCCCAATCAATGTAAAGGGATTGAGGCTGATCTGTACCGACCTGGCATTTGGTCCCGAATCCAACATTATATCTATTCTGAAATCCTCCATAGCAGAATACAGGTATTCTTCCACGATGGGATTGAGCCGATGGATTTCATCGATGAACAATACATCCCCATCCTCCAGATTCGTCAGCAGTCCGGCCAAATCGGAGGGCTTGTCCAAAACCGGACCGGAAGTGATTTTTAAGCTGGACTCCAATTCATTGGCAATAATATGACTGAGTGTGGTTTTTCCCAGCCCGGGAGGACCGTGCAATAAAACGTGATCCAAAGACTCCCCCCTGTTCTTGGCCGCCATAACAAAGATCTTGATGTTTTCCACCGTCTTTTTTTGTCCCGTGAAATCCTCAAAACTCAGGGGCCTTAGGGCTTTTTCTATTTCCCGGTCACCTGAACTAAGGTCTTCTTTGTCTCCGCTTAAATAATCTTCTCTCATATTTGCCTTGGTAAGGAATACAAATATAGAAAAAT
>JBBDSB010000216.1:0-8464 GCA_040905205.1 Cyclobacteriaceae bacterium | reverse complement strand
TGTAGGTCTTCTTAAAATGATCCACAGCATCTTCTTTGATCAATTGCCTTTGAACAAATTCATCCAAATAAGTTATGTAATAATTCCAATCAATAGGTTTTTCTGCTTTACTGAGAAATAATTGGCCAATGGGCTGCTCGGTTTTGCTGATTGGGAAAATCGGAAAATCAGAGAACCCCTTAGATTTTATCTGATAGGCGGCTTCTTTTAGCGTTTCAGAAATTTTGATGAAGTCACTGGTAATGGTACCCAAATATTTACCGTTAAGTTCGGGATCGTTTTCGTCTCTGATCATAGGTGTGCTCTTTTAGTCAGTAAAACAACATTTTCTACGTGGTAGGTCTGTGGAAACATGTCTACGGGTTGGATTTTGGAAATATCGTATTTTTCCGATAGCAGGGCTACATCTCTGGCCTGGGTAGCAGGATTACAACTTATGTATACAATTTTCTTCGCTGCTAACCCAAGGAGCATGTTGACCACAGCTTCATGCATACCCGCCCGGGGGGGGTCTGTTATGACTACATCTGGTTTATCATGAAGGCTGATAAATTTTTCATTCAATACTTCCTTCATATCCCCCGCATAAAATAGGGTGTTTTCAATTTTGTTTATTTGAGAATTTAGCCTTGCGTCTCCTATGGCTGGTTCTACACTTTCAATACCAATGACCTGCTTTGCATTTTTGGCGATAAAATTGGCAATGGTACCTGTGCCTGTATAAAGGTCATAAACCGTTTCTGATCCCTGTAGCCCGGCAAAATCCCTGGCCACCTGATAAAGGCGGTAGGCTTGCTTAGAGTTGGTTTGGTAAAATGATTTAGGACCAATTCTGAACCTTAGCCCCTCCATCATCTCCTCAATGTATGCTTTACCATGATAGGGATGGACCTCCAGGTCATGGAAGGTCTCATTTTTCTTGAGATTGATGATATAAAGTAAGGAGGTGGTTTCAGGAAAAGTATTCTTCAGAAATTCCATGGTTTTATCAATACCATTCTTATCCTCTTCCCCAAACTGTACGATCACCATACTCTGCCCATCCAAAGTGGTTCTGATGATAAGGTTTCTTAAAAGTCCTTTCTGTTGAATGATATCATAGAAGGAAAGGTTTTCCGCCAAGGCAAACTCCCTAAGACTGTTTCTTACCTGATTTGAAATGTTGCCCTGCAGGTGACAGTATTGGATATCAACGATTTTATCAAATCTTTTTGGAACATGAAAACCTAAAGCATTGCGCTGAAAGGTTTTTTCGGAATCAATTTCCTCACGGGTTAGCCAACGATTGTTGGAAAAGGTGAAATCCAGCTTATTCCTGTAATACTGGGTTTCAATGCCACCAATTATAGGTAAAACTTCAGGTAAAGGGACTTTGGCAATTCTTTGAAACTGGTCCACCACCTGTTGCCTTTTGTAATCCAACTGCAATTCATAGGATATATGTTGCCACTTACAGCCTCCGCAAACACCAAAATGGTCACAAAAGGGATCTACCCTGTTTTCGGAAAATTTATGGATTTCAATGGCTTCCCCTTCCATGAAACTGCTTCGACCTTTTAATATCCTGACATCCACCACATCCCCAGGTGCCACATTGCTTACAAATACCACTTTTCCCTCATAATGACCGACACATTTCCCTTCAGCTGCTATCCTTTCAATTTCCAGGTTATGAAGTATCTTATTCTTCATTTTTCTCGACATAGGCAGCAAAATTAATCATTTTAGGTTAAACCGTTCCTATCCAAAAGTCATGCAATTAGGGAAATTGATATTATTGCTTTCGCTAGATTGGTCCGGTCAGCAGTATTTACTTATATTTAATTTTGAAATACACTTTATGGAGGTAAAAAACAAAGTAATCATTATAACAGGGGCCACTTCAGGAATAGGGGAGGCCTGCGCCAGGACATTTGGTAAACAAGGTGCCAAGATCTGGATCACCGGAAGGAGCCAGGTGAAACTGGATAATACCCTTCGGTCCTTACAAAAAGAGGGGATAGAATGCTCAGGAGCCATTTGTGATGCATCACAGGAATCCCACAACAAAAAATTGGCAGAAGATGTCCTTTCTGAATATGGAAGGATAGATGTCTTGGTCAACAATGCCGGCATCAGCATGAGGGCTTTATTCAGAGCACTGGATTTGAAAGTTTTTCACCAGGTCATGGAAATCAATTTTTGGGGAACTGTCTATGCCACTAAATTCTGTTTAGAAGAAATTATCCGAAATAAGGGAACCATCATAGCCGTCTCTTCCATAAATGGATTTAGGGGAACACCTGCCCGGACAGCTTATACAGCGAGCAAATTTGCCATGAATGGATTTTTTGAATCCCTGCGCACTGAGGTAATGAAATTGGGAGTGAATATTTTGGTGGTTTGTCCTGGTTTCACCGCTTCTAACATTCGAAATCAAGCACTTACTGCAGACGGGACATCGCAAAAGGAATCACCCAGGGATGAAAGTAAAATGATGAGTTCAGAAGAGGTATCATTGGCAATTTTACAAGCCTTAAAAAAAGGAAAGCGGGATTTGGTTTTAACCCGGGAAGGAAAATTGGTCTCATTTTTGAATAAATGGGTTCCTGGAATTATGGATCAAATAGTTTATCGGCACATGGCCAGGGAAAAGGATTCTCCTTTTAAATAAATAGTCATGCTTAAAGATGTGTTTCAGGTATATTTAAATCGATTAGTGGACCTATCTTCGAACAATAGGTCCATCTTTTTGCCAAAAATCATCAGTAACCAAATGATTGATTTGAAGGATTTTCATTTTTTAAACAACCACCCTTCATTTTTCTATATTACGGAGTTGTTGGGCAGGAAGCGAAACATACCTTTGATTCAGGTATTGGATTCAAGAGACAAAAATGTTAATCAGCTTTCTGCCAGATTGAAACGTCTTCGGCACAATGTTGATTTTGCGCACGAAGAAACCGGTGAAAAAAGTCTTTTTGTGGGCTGGCCTTTTGTAGAAGGAAAACTGATCAATGACCATTTGGTCAGGTGTCCGCTGATATTTTTTCCTGTAAGTTTGATGTTGGATGATCAAGTCTGGTACTTGAGGAAAAGTGTTGGCGAACATCCGTTTTTGAACCCCTCATTTTTGTTGGCTTACAGCCATGCCAGAGGCAAACCATTTGATAAAGAATGGCTGGAACAATCCATGGAGGATTTTGCAAAAGACGCAATGGGGTTCCGGACAGACCTTTACCATTATTTAAAAAACCAGTTGGAACTGAACTTCAACCGGGAGATCTATCAGGACAAGTTGGAATTTTTCCCCGATCATGACAAGCGCTTTTTTGAGGAAGCGTTCTCTACGGGCATATTGAAATTACATTCTCATGGGATTTTAGGGCAATTTTCTCAAAAAAGTTCTTTTTTAATGGATGATTATGAGCAACTCATACAAACGTGTGAAGATGAATCCTTGGAAGATCTCTTTGCAAATCGGTTTGGTGTAGACAAGGACCAACTTCGTTCCCAGACGGAAAGTAACCTTTACAATACCTTTCCTGTGGATGCAAGCCAGGAAGAAGTGCTCAAGAATGTCAAAGAAGGAGCATCCTGTGTGGTCCAGGGTCCACCCGGGACGGGCAAATCCCAGCTTATCTGTAACCTGGTCACTGATTTTGCATCCCGGGGGAAAAAGGTGCTGGTGGTTTCGCAAAAGAGGGCGGCCCTGGATGTGGTCTTCGAAAGACTAGCTTCACAAGGCATGGCCAATTTTTCGGCTTTAGTGCATGATTTCAGAGGAGATAGAAAAGAACTGTATAAAAAAATCGCCCATCAAATCAGTTCTTTGGAAAATTACCGGGATCTGAATAATTCCTTGGATGCCATTCAATTGGAAAGGAATTTCAGCCAGATGTGTGGGGTAATAGAAAGGTATTCGGATTTTTTTGATGAATATAAAAACGCACTCTTTGAGAGTAGGGAATGTGGTGCCCCGGTAAAGGAACTTTACCTTACTTCTGATTTTTCTGAAAAGGGTATTGATATGAATCAATATTACATGAATTTCCGTTTGGATGAGTTGGATGGATTTTTAAACCATTTTCACCAATACCAGTACTTTTTCAGGAAATATCAGGTGGCGACCTCTTTTTGGTTACACCGGGTTGATTTTTCAGAAATGGATGCTCAGGCAATACGAAGAGTGGAGGAGACATTTGAAGAAATATCCCAGGTAAAAATTACAGCCCAAAAAGATTTGGACATGATGTTGGCTGATACATTTGAGTATTCTTTGATTTACCAGGCCTTTCAGCAGAAAGAAAAAATAAGGGAATTGCAGGAAACCATAAACAGTCCTCAAATTTTCGAAAAATTTAAGGCTTTTATGTCTTATGATAAGAGCGCTTTTGATCTGTTATGGTTGGAAAATAAGGTGGATTTAATACAAAAGCTATTTTTGGATGTGGGAATTGAGTGGAGTATTCCTGATAAAGAGGTAGAAGAAGTGTTTAAAAAGGCCATCCAGGCTTCCCGGCAGATGGAATCCTGGTATGGTAAAATGGCCGTGAGCCTTGATGGAAATAAGTACGGGGTAATCCTTTCTTTGCTTGAAAAAAACGGGCTGAAGAAAAACAGGGAAGATGTTCAGGTATTGGTGCAAAAACTGGAAAACAGAATGAACCTCAATCACCAATATACCCTTCTGGCACAGAAAACATGGATCAATCTTCCCGAGAAACCTTTTAATTTATCCGCATTTAACCAAATGACAGGGGTTTTGATCAAGGCGGCAAGGTCACGTTTCATCATGCATGAGCTTGGTGTATTAACTTCCTATTTTTATAAACCCCAGTTTACCTACCAACACTTCCAGCAATTACTTGAAGGGGTGATTGTGATCAATGAATGGATAGCCGATCATTTTGAAAATTGGCGGCAATACCTTACTGAAATTCAGATCAAGCACCTTTTGAGTACTTCTGATGAAGAAAGGTTAAATCCGGTTAAATCCAATCTGATAAAAGAGATGGATGAGCTGATCAGATTTGATGCGTTGAAAAGAAAAATGGATGAGGTGGAGAAAAAGGTTGTTGAAAAATTAATTGACGAATTTCCCGAAAAAGATTATGAAAGTTTAAAATCCGTGTTTCTTTCCAGCCTAAAAATAAGTTGGATTGGACATCTGGAAGCAAAATTTCCGGTTTTAAAGGAAATTTATGGTCCCCAGATAAAAAGTCAAATTACTGATTTTGAGAATTCTGTTGAAGAAAAACTTAAAATAGCCCGTTTTATTGTAGAAATGAGGCTCAGGGAAGGTGTTTGTAAAAATTTGGAATATAATAGGCTGGACAACCTGATCACTTACCGCGAGCTTGCCCACCAGGTCACCAAAAAAAGACAGGTTTGGACCATAAAGAAACTGGTTGAATTCTATAAAGATGAATTATTTCGTTTAATACCCTGTTGGCTGGCCTCCCCGGAAACTGCTTCAGCCTTATTTCCATTAAGGTCCTACTTTGACATTGTGATTTTTGATGAGGCCAGTCAGTGTTATTTTGAAAGGGGGCTTCCCTTAATGTTAAGGGGTAAGCAAGTGGTCATTGCGGGTGACCAAAATCAGCTTCAACCTTATGACTTGTATCAAACCAGGGTCTTATCTGAAGAAGAGGGAATGGAACTCGAGATAGATGCTTTATTGGATATGGCTTCCAATTATTTCCCCACTTTCCACCTCCAAACCCACTACCGTAGCGCGACTTTTCCATTGATTCATTTTTCTAACAAACATTTTTATAAAGGGCAACTGTACATGTTGCCAGATAGGAAAACACTTAATAAAGGGGAATTGGGCATATCCCATATTTATGTTTCGGGGGTATGGGAAAACCAAACCAATATGTTGGAGGCGGAAGAAGTAGTGGTTCAGGTTAAAAAGCTCAGGCAATTGAATCCCAATGATACCATCGGGGTCATTACCTTCAATTATTTTCAGATGGTTTTGATTACTGAAATGCTGGATGAGGAGAATGGCTTCATTAAAATGGATAAAATCCGGGTCAAGAACATTGAAAATGTGCAGGGAGATGAATTTGACAGGGTGGTGTTTTCGATAGGTTATGCCAGAAATCCGCTAGGGAAATTCACGGCAAATTTTGGCTTGCTGGCAAGAAAAGGGGGGCAAAACAGGCTTAATGTCGCGGTGACAAGAGCCAGAAGGGAAATTGTTTTGGTAACCAGTTTAAAGCCATCGGATTTTAAAGACCAACACCTTACCAACCCGGGGATTAGGCTATTGAAAGCTTATATTGAGTATGTGGAAAATATCCAGCAAGGAAAATTCCCCAATTTTCCCACTGATATTGCTTCAGAATACGATCAAAGTTGGTCTTTGAAAAACCGTTTGATCGGCATTTATGGCAATCATGAAGTCAAAGAAAATAATTTCGGAAAGGTTATGGACCTGGTGGTAATGGAAGAAGGAAAATCAAGAACTGCGATTTTAACAGATGATCAAAGATTTTATGCTTCTAAAAGTGCTAAGGAGGCCTTTGTTTACCATCCCAGAATGCTTTCTTCCAGGAATTGGAACATGGTGTTTCTTTTCAGCAGACAGTATTGGCTGGACAAGGATGATTTGTTACAGACCAGGGTCATGCGTATTGGAAAAGAAGACGAAACCTGATAAAACCGGCGTGAAAGGGGCCGTTTAATTTACTTTGGGCCCCATCACCTTGAGGCCTACAGCCTCGATCCCCTTTAATGTATCCATTCTCATGTATTGGATAAATTCAACTGTTGACTTGGGGGATAAGTCGGATAGCGGTAGGGTGTCGTACAAGGTCAACCTACTCCCAAATCCCTTTCCCAGGGGTTTTCCGGTTTTAGAATCAAATAAATGGATATTGACCAAAGTGTCTTGCTCCAGATTTCCCAAGCTGTCCTTCATGAAACAACGTACGTACAAATTATGGAATTCATATTCTTGGTTATACCGGATGCCAATAACCGATATAGGATGCATAGGTTCAAAAGAAGGCAAGGGAAAGGCAAGGGTATCCGTAACAGCCCAACTCAAAGACGGAAATCCTATATATTCCTCATACAGCCTGTTGCCCTGACAGGAAGCTAGTAAACAACTTACCAACAAAAAGAACAGTTTGGATTTAATAAAATCACCCTTCATTGTTATTACCCTTATTGTTTCCGCTTTGGGGTTTTCTATTCTTATTGGGTCTGTTCCTCCTTTTATTTCGGTTACTTGGTGCAGGATTTTGGCTGTTTTCCTTATTGGGGGCTGTTAAATTTTGAGGATTACCTTGGGTTTTGTTATTTCTTCTGTTATTTCTCTTGTTTTTAGGGTTTTTTGGTTTGTTTTGAGATGGGGTATTTAATTGATTTTTTCTTTCGGAATCTTGTTGAAAATTTGATTCAGAAGGGTTATTTCTGTTTTTAGCTCTTTTTTTCTTTTTTCTTTTGGCAGGAGTAAATTTTTTATCCAATATTTCCAAATCCTCATTGCTTTTTGAATAATCTGAATCACCCTCAAATGGTTTGTCTTGTTTTAGGTTAAAAGGCGTTTCCCCCTTTTCATTCATGTCTAGGATCACTTTCACCCTTTCACAGTCCAAAGAATGCCAGTTGTTGTCGTCATTGTAACTGAACCACATCAATTTCCTGAAAATATCTGTTTTTTGAAGTTTTGCTGGCCCTGCCTCGGTAAATAATGGTTTTTCAACCTTTGGAATATCTTTTAAAGCGGTAAGGTAAGTATCCAGTTCAAAATTCAGACAGCATTTAAGCCTTCCACATTGGCCGGAAAGTTTGCTGGGATTTAATGAAAGATTTTGATACCTGGCTGCAGAAGTGGTGACACTTTTAAAGTCATGAATCCAGGTAGAACAGCAAAGTTCTCGTCCACATACACCAATTCCACCCAGCCTGCCTGCCTCCTGCCTTAAGCTTATCTGGCGCATTTCCACCCTGATTTTAAATTCCGAGGCAAGAAACTTGATCAACTCTCTAAAATCCACACGGTCATCGGCAGAATAATAAAAAGTGGCCTTGGAATTATCAGCCTGGTATTCGATATCTGACAGTTTCATTGAAAGCTTCATTTCATCAATGATCTGTTTTCCCCTATAAATGGTAGGGATTTCCCTGTTTTTGGCCTCCTGCCATTTTTCCAGGTCTTTCTGGTTGGCAATTCGATAAATGCTTAAGATATTGTCATCATTTTTAACTTTCCTTTTTTGCATCTGCAGCCTTACCAACTCTCCCTGTAATGATACATATCCGATATGGTGACCATTGGGAACGTTCACTACTACGGGATCCCCGGTGGTGAGTTGAAGATGGGCAACATTCCGGAAATAATCCTTTCTTCCACCTTTAAATTTGACTTCTACAATATCAAATTTATCAATTTCAGGTATGCCCATATGGGACAACCAGTCAAAAGCATTCATTTTATTGCAATCGCTTGTTCCACAACTGCCAT
>JBBDSB010000215.1:0-8484 GCA_040905205.1 Cyclobacteriaceae bacterium | reverse complement strand
GTGTACCGCTGCCCCCATCTTTGCATGGATCATAATTCACAACCGGGAACAGGATAGCGCATGGCATTGGAAAGGATACCATCAAAAGGAAAAAAGGAAGGGTTCTCAGCAATATATAGGTTTTCCAGCTATAAAAACATGGGGATTTAAAGGACCTGGACTAACGGCTATTGAAAATCCTTAAATTTGAATTCATTGGTGAATGTAAAATAGGTTCACCCTATTGGACTTATCCATATGAGCTATCCAAAAAGTGGGAAGAGGTCTGAATTATCTATTCCGAAACCGGATCCAGTATTCTAAGTTTGTTAACCACCTCCTTGGATAATGTCATGCTCAATTAAGCATTCCAACAACTCCCCTTCAAATTACACAGCATTCTGCGGAGGAAATCTTGAAAAATGAAAATACTTTAGAATGGCAGCATGCTTACTGCGCTTTATCGGGTTTGATTATTTGATTCGAAGATAGTAGAAGTTTAATTAATGGATCCTCTGGTTTCCAGTTCTTCAATCAAATTCGTTTTAATTTAAAAATTACTCCATTTAATAATTCTTTTGGAACATTCGGATTTTGGCAGCCCCAGCTTTGGGTTAATTATTTCACAAAGTTCTGTAAGCTTTTCGCAGGCTTTTGACCCAGTAAGTGTATCAGCTTCAACCATGCGATCAAATAGCCAAAGATGGCCGTGTACTTCCATTTGTTGTTCTTTGGCAAAAGCCCTTAATTTATTGTCACTGGTGATAAGGGTGGCGGTATTTTTTCTGGCCTGGTAGAACGCGGAACAGTCTTGCTCCGAGAGGGTTGGTTTAGATACCTGAATTAGGAATATCTCCGTCAGGTCATCGCCTGTCATTTCATGTACTATAAGTTGACCATTGTCAATGTAGGGCAGCAGGGACTGGAATTGATCTTCAAAGAGCTCGGCCAAAACCAATTCTGTTGTGAGAAACTCAAATAGCAAATTGAAAAAGTGAGGCAATAGTTTCAGCTCAACAAGATCAATCAATATGTTCGCATCGTTCACTATTATCCTCACAACGCTACGAATTCTTTTCTAAAAGCGGCAAGCTTGAGATTTGCCAAATTCGCAGCTTTGCTCATTGATATTACCTCCTCTGATGCTGCTCTGAAAATAAGTTGTAAAAACCGGCCAGATTGTTCTTTCCCAATGTATTTGCCTAATCCATCTTCCACCCGGTTCCTGCTGATCCATTTTCTGAAATTGAGGTAAACAAAGTCAGAAACTATGCCCAGATCTTTTGCCCGTTGCATAATGGCCTGGATGGAAATACCGTAATTCTCTTTAATAGCAATCAGTTCGGGAATTGAAATATGGGACCGGCTGTTTCCGATTTCCATTCTAAAAGTTTCCTCTGGAATGAGCATGGCTCCTGCAAACTGGAAGCACATACGCTCCATATCCTTATGGGAAATGTCCATATGGAAGTTGAGCAGTAAATGACCCAACTCATGCAGAGCGGTTAAACGCTTTCGTTCTACAGTATAATGTTGGTTGATGACGATAAGTGGATATTTACCATCTGCCCAGCCTGAAAAACCGTCAAATTCGTTTGGGGCATCAATTTCAATGACCTTGATCTCTTTATCTTCCAGCAGTTCTATGACATTGGGCAGGGCATTAAAACCGATCTTCCATACTTTTAACAGCTTATTAACTGCCTTTTCTATGTTTTGTTTGTTTTGGATTTGAAGGTTTGAAATCGGATTGGAGAAACTGGATTCAATACTGAGAAATTGTTCTACTTCCAGATACCGCTCCACAATATCAGTGACTTTCTGTTTAATGGCATTAACTTTCTTTACAGACAGCAAACTTTTCTTTCTGAATTCAATGTTCTCGATCTCTACGGTAAATGGCCTGAAAAAATAATCCGGCTTTACGTTCAAAGCGTTTGCCAAGGCAATTAGGACTTTGCCGTCAGCCATCATTTCTCCCCGCTCATATTTGGCAATGGCATTTTTGGTCACGAGCCCCTCTATACGCTTTACCAATTCATCCTGAGATAAACCAGCAAGGGTGCGGGCACTCTTTAGTCTTTTGGCAAATATGTCCTTCATAGTTATTTCTTTCAATTAGGCAAAATTACAGCACTTTTTAATTTAAACACGAAATATTTCCCCTTGGTTTACAAAAATATAAAGATTACGAGCTTTGTAAACCTTTACGTCGTTAAAAATTAATATAACATAAAAATTAATGTGTAATGGCTGTA
Organism: Cyclobacteriaceae bacterium; assembly: GCA_040905205.1. GTDB lineage: Bacteria > Bacteroidota > Bacteroidia > Cytophagales > Cyclobacteriaceae > Cyclobacterium. The sequence continues at coordinate 6,247 of JBBDSB010000215.1, read as the reverse complement.
AACAAACCGCATGGAGATAATGCCAGAAAAGGGGCTGTGAGAGGGAGATCTCAAACCCTTAATCCGAAAAATGGTCAGTGGACCAAAAGAGATGCTGATACCGGCAGATTTATGGATGGTAAGAAAGACGGAACACCTTTTAAAGGAGTACGTAAAGAGAAGTAGAGTCAGGATCTGATTATAAGAGGCGGTTATTTGAAAACCACAGAGCTATTTTAGGTTTTCTGTACTCGTCTCTTTTTTAAGATCTTGAATTTAAAGTCAAAGGTGAAGATAAAATAGGAATGGAATACCCAATCCAACCTATTTAAATAAGCGGTGCGAAAAGTGGGAAGAGGCCTCTACCATCTATTCCGAAACCGGTTCCAGGATTTCAGGGTAATTATTGGCAGGTTTGTTGACCTCCGTGGATATTTCGTAGGCCTTCATTGCATCGGCTGGATAAGCATTCAAAATTTTCAGCAAATCTTTGGGATTTTGATCGGGATCCAACCATGATTTTTCTTCTTCCGGGGTCAGAATTACTGGCATTCTGTCATGAATTTTTTTCATCAATTTATTCGGGGCGGTGGTGATAATGGAATATGAATGATACGTTTCCCCATCAGGATCCTTCCAACTCGCCCAAAGTCCGGCGAAGAAAAAGATCTCTCTTTCAGGAAGATAAATTCTGAACGGCTGCTTTTACTTTCCTTCCTTTTTCCACTCAAAAAAACTATCAGCCAAGACAAGGCATCTTTTGTTGTTTACCAAAAGAGGTTTAAAGGAGGGTTTTTCAAGCAGGGTCTCCGAGCGGGCATTGATCATTTTATATCCCACTTTTTTGTCTTTCGCCCAGTGTGGCACCAAGCCGAAATGAAGTTGCATGGCAGTTGTCCTCAACTTCCAGCCATCAGTAAGGCAACCATACAAAATTCAATCATTAATGGTTAATTTTGATCAAAGACAGATACCAACAACATCCTTAGTAAAAAACAGGCAAACCTGTATTTATAAATTTTCTGTAGAAGAATAGCTTTAAGGAACCCATTAAGACTGGACGGTGCAACTCCCTAAACCATATTGCCCTTCATGAGTTCACCTAACATTTCCCTAAAATTCTCCTTTTTGTTTAAATGAGGAAGCGGTTCATTGGGCTCAGGTACACCCAAAAATTTACAAAGAGGTCCCCAACCTTCACTGACATCATAAATCAGTAATTTCTCTGCGGGAACATATGCTTTCACCTCTTCAATGTGCCTATTAAAAGTTTTTTCGGCAAAGGCTTTATCCTCAAATTTGCCCTGCAGATGGACTTCGAAAATTGTTTGTTTCGCAAATTTTACGCACTTTATTACCGACCGAAGACGGGGATTAAAAAGCAGCTTGGACATCATGGCTATTTTCTGCGATACTGTTTGGGGTCCGGCTTGCCAGATGGTACTGTAAACACTAGTATACCACTTTTCAAAAGGTCTTACAGTCAAAATGACAATGCGTTAGGATACTGTTTCATGTGCTCTTTATACCAGGGATAACCCGGGAAGTCTACGGTTGCCTGAAAACCCTTATATAATTCATCCCATTTGGTTGTTCCTGTTTCTTTCAGCGTTAACCAATAAGGAAGGTTTTCCGGATGTATCAGGAGTTCCTTCATGTGATAAGTCTTCATATAACCCAGCTTTTCAAGACACACTTTGAGGGTGTTTGTCCCAGTTCGTGGCAATCCGGCACCAATAATTTCTATGGACATTCTTATGGGGATTACTTAGGTATAGCAAAACTTATTCAATTTATTAATAAATTTGTATATAGGAAAATATTTAAGCCACTTTATTTGTATATTTACTACAATATATTATCAAAGACCTGATTTACCAAACAACCTATAAAATAGTGATGCTACGCATCATTTTGTTCAAAATATTTTGTGGAAATAAACCTTAACCCCTTCAACATGAAAAAGATGCTTCTTCTTCATCTATTGATAGGTATATCAATAGTCTCCTTCAGCCAGGTCAAGATAGATAAGAAAGACAGTCTTAAAGAAAATTCAACTGCCCCAAAAGACAGAAATATGTTTGGACATGGAATTCCGCGTGGTTTAACCATTAAATCAGATGGTCTAACCGAGGGATATGTCATGTTTGCTGTTCCTAATTCTGCTTCAGTTTATCTGATCAACCGTAAGGGTGAGGTCGTTCATGAATGGAAAGGAAATTATGGCGTTCTTGGTGCCTATCTGAGGGATGACGGATCTCTTGTACAAAATGCCCATGATCCAGATTTTCCTGTGTTTGCCGGTGGCGGAGAAACCGGAAGGTTACAAAAGATTACCTGGGACAATAAAATAATATGGGATTTTGAATACGCTAATGAAGAATTTCACGCGCATCATGATTTCGTCGTGATGCCTAATGGAAATGTCCTTGCCATTGCATGGGAGGCCAAGACCGCCGGTGAAGTCCTTGCTGCAGGCAGAAAACCTGAATTAATACCTAAAGCCGGCCTATGGCCCGACAAAATTGTCGAGATAGAACCACAGGGCGGGCGTGGTGGTAAAGTCGTTTGGGAATGGCATATATGGGATCATTTGATCCAGGATTATGATCCCAAAAAAGCAAACTATGGCAACTCCTCAGAACACCCAGAATTATTGGATCTGAATATAGGTGATTCCTTACCACCTCTCATTTCGCAGGACAGCCTGGACATTTTAAAAGCTCAGGGAAGGGCCTGGAGAAACGAATCACCCGAAAACAGGGGATCAGATGTTTATCACTTAAATTCGATCAAGTACAATGCTGAGTTGGACCAGATTGCCTTCAGTTCTCCTATATTGAGTGAAATCTTCATTATAGATCATAGCACCACCTCCAAAGAGGCGGCTGGTCACACGGGTGGACGCTGGGGAAAAGGAGGAGATTTTCTCTATCGCTGGGGAAATCCCCAAAACTATCAGCGTGGGGATTCTACCAACCGGAAATTGTTTTTTCAGCATGATATTCGCTGGATTGAAAAAGGAAAGCCGGGGGCGGGTAATCTCACGGTATTCAATAATGATATCCCCAATAAGGACAGCATGAATTATTCTGCCATTCATGAAATTCATCCTCCAACCGATCAGGATGGAAATTACCTATTAGAAAAAGGTAAATCCTTTGGACCTGAGGAACCTGGCTGGACTTATATAGCCCCGGATTCTGTTTCCTTTTACAGCAGTTTTATTTCCTCGGCGCATCGAATGAACAACGGCAATACTTTTATCAATGAAGGAGCCAAAGGGCGGTTTTTTGAGGTTACCAAAGAGGGTAAGATCGTTTGGGAATATTTAAATCCGTATCGGGGTGAAATTAGACGACCTAATGGTGATCCAATTCCTGTAATGCCGATGACCTATTTTGGGTTTCGGTCTACATTTATTCCGGCAGATCACCCTGCCTTCGTAAACCGAAAATTGGAACCGATTGATCCACAACCCAAGGTGTTCATTCTACCTTCACCACCACAGGGTCCAAATAGCAAAGGGAAGCTTGAACAGCAGTAAATTCACCGATATCCTATGCAATAAATTAAAAGATTGGTGGGGATTTCAAGATGAGGCCTGGCAAACAACTTTCTCTAATGGTAAATATCCATGGAAAATAAAAAATGGGAATTGAAGCTTACCCTTCTTAGTGTTAGTAGTCTGACAGTAATGTCTGTAATTACCATTTCTCCTGCATTACCCCAGATGGCCATTGCATTCGCTGACGTTGAAAATGCAGAGTTCTTTGTTAAATTAGCATTGACCTTGCCTGCCTTAATGATTGCCATATTCTCCCCAATTACAGGGCACCTTATTGATCGGCATGGCAGGTTGGGAATTTTGCGGTTGTCGCTGATACTCTATGCAATATCAGGAGTGGCTGGATATTTTCTAAATGATCTTTATCATATCCTGATATCCAGGGCTGTGCTCGGTATATCAGTAGGTATGTCTATGACAATAGTAATTACTCTGATAGCTGACTATTTTGAGGGCATGGAGCGACAGAAATTTGTTGGCCTACAGATCGCATTCATGTCACTGGGGGGAATCCTGTTTATTGGGTTAGGAGGTATTCTTGCTGATTTCGGCTGGAGATATCCTTTCCTTATTTATCTTTCTTCCCTTGTGGTCCTACCTTTCAGTATAAAGTTTCTACATGTGCCGGAAGTAGAAAAAAGAAAACAGGCTAACCTGAATGTCAAGGCGCCTGGAATAATGTGGATGTTGTTCATCAATACCATGTTGATGTGGATAATTTTCTTTTTAATACCTGTACAGATACCTTTTCATCTGAAGGCCATAGGGGTCGAAAAAAATTGGTTGATAGGAGCAGCCATTGCAATGAGTACAGCATTCTCGGCCGTTTCCTCTTTTTCCTATTCCAGGATAAAAGACAGGTTTAGTTTTCTTCCTGTTTTTTCTATGGGATACTTACTTTTGGCGGTAGGATTTATTTGCATTTCTATCTCCAACACCTTTGTATGGGTTGTAATTGCGATGATGTTATCGGGATTGGGTATGGGTATGATGATCCCCAATACCAATATGTGGGTAATGAAAATTGCTCCTCCCGAAATCAGGGGAAAGGAAATTGGAAAACTTACCACATTCTGGTTCATTGGCCAGTTCTTATCTCCCATTATTATTTCCCCGGTTTTAAACATGCTATCTCTTTCTTCCACATTTATGCTGGCGTCCGGATTTCTTTTCATGATGTCCATCGGTTTCCTGATTTTTCATATTAGCAAACTCGGGAAATCCATTACCCAATAACCTACCTGCATTTTAATTCAAAGAAATGCCTAGTTTCATGTCAATTAGAAATTGTCGAATAGATCCTTCCAACTCCACCAAAGCCCGGCGAAAAAAATACTTCCTTTTCCGGAAGGTAAATCCTGAATGGCTGCTTTTCCTTTCCCTCCTTTTTCCACTCAAAAAAACTGTCAGCCAAGACCAAGCATCTTTTGTTGTTTACCAGAAGGGGTTTGAAAGAGGGTTTTTCAAGCAGGGTCTCCGAGCGGGAATTGATCATTTTATACCCCACTTTTTTGTCTTTCGCCCAATGTGGCACCAAACCGAAATGAAAAACATCTATTTCATCAGGCTTATCCGTAGTGACCACCGGAGCCAGTTGCGAAGGAGCAATGTTGAAGGAAGGTTTCCAGTTATTTGCCTTTTCGGATAACCTCAACTTCAATTGGTCTTAGCCCACGAATTGGGGCATTACCTACTCAATTAGGAGGAAGTGGAATCCTTAAATTACGATCAGTTAGCCCTTGGCCCCATCTCCAAAATAGAGTCCTGGTGCAACAGCTTCGCTTTTGAATTTCTAGGTGCAGATGAACTTGATACACTTAACAATCTTCCTGAAATCGGCAAATCCAATGACTACTCCTTTGATGAAATAAAAGCTGTCTCTGATAAGACCCATTTGAGCTTTACGGCTATTCTAACTTATTTGGTAAGAACAAAAAAAATGAGCGGTGCCATTTATGGCAGGATGAAAAAAGACCAGGAGGATACAATACAGGCCAAAAAAGAGCTGGAAAAAAGGAAAAGAGAAGTGGAAAAAGAAATGGGAAAAAAGCCTATGGGAATCCAAGCGAAACCCAACCAGTCCACCTTATTTGTTTCGGCCATCCAAACCGCATTTTTTGATGGTGTAATCAATGAATATGAACTTTGCAAGACACTACATCTCATGCCTGAACAACTTGAAAAATACCTGAGATGAAGGCTGTAATCGATACCAGTTCGTTATTGAGTTTGGTTCGGTACTATCTGCCGTTTGATAAAAAGGGCGTTTTATGTGGGGTGATTAAGCACAAATTTTTGAGTGGGAAATTGGCCTTCGGTTTAAATTGAAAGATAGCAATGAATACGCTGAGGCCTGTTTAGCGAGAATCAATAAAGATGCAAGAGAATCGCTAGATGAAGAGTATCAAAAGGAAGGAAAGGAAAAATGAATCAACGGACATCTGATAGGGAACAATGGCTCCATCCATCGGGGATATTAAAAACAATTAAACCCATTTTCTTAACTCATCTCAGCCATCCTTTTACCCCTGGTAATCTTATTCAGCAGGTCAAACTTGTTTTTGCTTTTTGCTTTTTTGAAGATGTTCTGAATATTTGTATTGACCGTCCTTTCGGAGATATTGAGGGTCTCACCGATATCTTTGTAATTTAAACCAATCTTTACCAATTGACAGACTTCGATTTCCCTTTTGGTGAGGC
>JBBDSB010000214.1:0-1418 GCA_040905205.1 Cyclobacteriaceae bacterium | reverse complement strand
TATTGCCGGAAGCTGACATTAAAAAAATGAAAGAAGAACTTTCCGGTGCCTGCACTACCGAAATTGCTTCCTTTGATGAGTTTTCCCGTTTTATTTCAGGAGAAAATGAGGGCAATAAATTTGATGTTATCATTTTTGATACCGCACCAACCGGACATACGTTAAGGCTACTGGAATTGCCGGCCGCCTGGGCTTCATTCTCTGAAGAAAACCCGGACGGTGCTTCCTGCCTGGGCCCTACTTCGGCACTCAAAAGCAGTCAGGAGCGTTATAACAAAGTGGTGGCCACGTTAAGGGATGCTTCACAAACCACCTTTTACCTGGTGGCCAGGGCAGAGCAGTCTTCTTTGAAAGAAGCTTCCCGAACCCGTGAAGAGCTTAAAGAACTGGGATTGAACAACCAAAAATTATTGATCAACGGGCTTTTCAAGCCCCTGGACCCATCAGATGGCTTTGCCTTAAAAATGGAGGAAATGGCCCAAAAGCAACTGAAGTCCCTACCGAAAAACCTTCAGGACTTAGCCCCTCAACAATATCCCCTTTTGCCCTACAATATACTGGGTATTGAAAAGCTGCGTTCGCTTTTTGATAGTAAATTGCAGGAGAAAGTAGTTAAAGAAAATCTTTCTCAAAAAATCACTTTTGCTCCCAGCCTAAACGGAATTGATCAACTGGTGGAAGACCTTACAAAAAATCAAGACCATGGATTGATCATGACCATGGGCAAGGGTGGAGTTGGCAAAACCATTACGGCCTCAGCCCTGGCCATCATGATAGCACGGAAAGGATTTGAGGTGCATCTGACCACCACAGACCCGGCAGCTCATATACAGGACTTTATTGACCAGTTGGGTGAATTACCGTCTACCCTTACCATTGACCGCATTGATCCAAAAACAGAAACCCAGCGCTATACGGAAAAAGTATTGGCCCAAAAAGGAACTAAACTGGATGAGCAAGGGAAAAAATTATTACAGGAAGACCTGAAATCTCCCTGTACAGAAGAAGTTGCTGTTTTTCACGCTTTTTCCAGGGCCATCCATCAGGCCAAAAGAAAATTTGTGGTGATCGACACTGCTCCTACCGGGCATACGTTGTTGCTGCTGGATACTGCTGGAAGCTACCACCGTGAGGTAATGCGCCATACGAGCATGAATCCGGAAAAAATCAAAACACCTTATATGACTTTACAGGACGGTGAACTGGCGAAAATTATCCTGATTTCATTGCCCGAAACCACACCAATGCGGGAGGCAGCCGCTTTACAGGAAGATTTAAAGCGGGCAGGGATTACACCTTACGCCTGGGTGGTGAACCAGAGCTTATCCATGGTGGAATCGATAAAGGATCCCTTGCTTAAAAGCAGGGCCATGGCGGAAGGGGAAGTAATTGCCGCCATAAGTGAAAGCCTTACCAAT
>JBBDSB010000213.1:0-1422 GCA_040905205.1 Cyclobacteriaceae bacterium | reverse complement strand
AAAAGCATGATTTTCCAAATTAATTTGTATTAATTTACTCCTCAATAGTCTTTAGCAATGTTTATTATAGCTTTATAAAAATGCAAGGCTATTTTAAATTATTATTAAAAACCCATAGGCCTTCATTTTAATGATAAAAGAATGAGGATCTTTTTCTAGGTTTGTATATCTGATCGCCTATTTTAAATGGTTATTTCTTATTGAAAATTTATTCATTGTACTATCATAATTAGGTTTTAAAATAAGCCGGAATCTGATTATACCAACGAATCCCTATGTCGAAAATAATTTGCATTTGGAAAAGAACTGATTTTGATCAGGGAATTGAAAATAAATTATTAAAAATATGTACCCATTTAGAACCTGATAACATACAAGCCAATGAACCTGAAATATATGTAAAGGGAAAGTGGTCCTACGGAATTATGAATCCGACTTCCTCTCTGCTTAAAACCGAATCAGGGGTTTTGATGGGCGGGCTTTTTGGTGATTTCAAGGAATGGGATGCAATTGGGCAAGCGGGCATCGATGGTTCTTTTGCCATTTTCAGGGATCATGCTAAGTTTTGTGAGATTTGCTCTGATGTCGCAGGAACGCGGTCCATCTGGTATTATATGGATAAGGAGCACTTTATCGCAGCTACCTCCCAAAGGGCCATTGTGATGTTTTTAGGGAATTTTGAATTTAATCATGAGGTTGTTCCCTGGATGTTGTCGACAGGTTCCCTGGGCCCGTTTTTTTCATGGGACAAAAGGATTAAACTATTGCCCCCAGATTCCGCTTTTCTTTTGGATAAAGAAAACTGGACAGCAAATGTCAAATCCGAACCCATAGTTTTTGAAAACAGAAAAATAACGAAGAAAGAAGGATATAATAGGGTTTTTGATGCCATTCGCAATACTTTTAATCATCTGCGTCTGGACTTTGATAAGTGGGCGGTCACCCTTTCAGGAGGAAAGGACAGCCGGGGAATACTATTGACGCTATTGGCAAAAAGTGAAGCCGCAAAAAAAATAAAAACCTTTACCCATGGCCATAGAGGTAATCATGAAATTAAAGGTACGGATGGCTATATTGCCAAAAAAATTACTAAAAAATACGGTGTCAGCAATGAATTTTTTTCAGCGATGACCATCTCCGAAGAGGAGTCCTTGGAGCTCATCTATGAAAGGATCTTAAAAGTCGGTGAAGGCCGGGTTGACCATATCCAGGCCTATTTAGACGGATTTTCTTTTTGGAAGCACCTTTTTGACAGCAAAACGGAAGGCATTCTCCGCGGAGATATTGGTTTTGGATTTCCCCTTAATATTAAACTTAAAACAGAAAAGGAAGCGAACAAATTTTCTTCGTTTTATTCTTGTAATCAGTGGGCCAACCTTGCCCATCTAGAAAAATCAGGTAGGCTAGGGCACGTTTTTCCCG
>JBBDSB010000212.1:7301-8538 GCA_040905205.1 Cyclobacteriaceae bacterium | reverse complement strand
CAGGATACTACTTTATTTGAAAGCCTGGCTTTACCGGATGCCGGGATTTGGACGGTAAGAAGGCGGCAGGATAGCCTTCAGATTGGCAACCGGAGATATAGTGAGGATACAAAACACTTTGATCCAAAGCGAATTATTTATGAACGTGCACTCCACTTTGATATCAAAATACATCATGACATCGCAGTGGCCTGGGTACCCTATGAGCTGCATATCAACCAGGTGTTTTCGCACTGTGGGGTGGATGTTTTTACGTTTTTAAACACCATTGAGGGCTGGAAAATTGCCAACCTTTCTTATTCCATTGAACCGGACGGCAGTGCATCCATTTAGGTAAAATTGCCAAAACAAAAGGGAGGTCAAGATGAGGTTGTGAAAAAAAAATACCAAAGAGGGTACTTTTGACCACTCTTTGGCATTATGGCCTAATCAGGGGGCCTCATTGATTCACTTCAAAAGATACCTTAGCATTTACCCCATAAGATACGATTTTATTGTCTTTGACATTGGCATTAAAATGCTTGACATAGATGGATTTAATGTTTTTTACGGACTTGGAAGCTTCTAACAGCGCATTCTGGGTCGCATCATCAAAACTTTTCTCAGAACTGGCGATTACTTCTATTACTTTAACGATTCCCATAGTTTTTTAGGTTTATTTTAAATTGATGACGAAAACCAACCTGATTTTCAATCCATGAAATAGGCACAAACATTATGCCTAATGCTTCTGATTTTTGTAAACCAAGAAACCATCAACTGCCTAGATGTTTAGGTTCTTGATAGGGTCATGATATCTTAAAAAATGATTTACTTTTAAGTTTCGATAACGTTATCGTAATTTTATTTTGACTTTATTTGGCGCATCCCTTTATTTAAAGGTATATTCAATTAATGTTGCGGATTTTAGTATGCCAACCAACCACCATGAAATGAAAAGAACACGAAGGTTTTTTCTGAAACTATCCGGATTAATGGGGTTTGGCCTTTTGAGTAAGCCCTATTTGAAGGCCCATCCCCGTTATTCCTCCTTTCCCCCACAGGATAAAATTACGGAAGTTTTGCCTTCCGAGGAAGAAAACAATAGCATTATTGGGGTTTACGGAGACTGGGCCAGTGGCTTGATGGAGGGGAAATTGCCGAGCCATTCCTTTAGGAGAAAGGAATACGATGACCTTCAAGACTGGAAAAATGAGGCCTTACCGAGAGCGAATGACAGAATTTCCAAACCTGATCT
>JBBDSB010000212.1:4993-7201 GCA_040905205.1 Cyclobacteriaceae bacterium | reverse complement strand
AAAAGAGGTTATGTGGTACTGGTACCTGATGCCTTTCCATTTGCAAGCAGGCGGGTAAGATTAAAGAATGTTCCAGAAGGGCTGAGGCAGGGATTGACCGATGAGGATCCCGATTTACCTGAAAATGCCCATGCTTATAACCAATGGGCAAAAGGGCATGCCGACACCATGGCAAAATCCCTGTTCAGTGCCGGAACCACCTGGCCGGGAGTGTTTTTAGCAGAGGATCAAAAAGCATTGGATATTCTATGCAGCCGGGAAGATGTAAATGCGGATAAGATTGGCTGTGGTGGGTTGTCCGGTGGGGGGATGAGGACCGTTTTTATGGGTGGATTGGATCCCAGAATCAAATGTGCCATTTGTGTTGGGTTCATGACCACCTGGAAAGATTTGGTTTTGCATAAATCCTTCACCCATACCTGGATGACATTTGTTCCGATTTTGCCCAAGGAAATGGATTTTCCTGAAATCTTAGGTTTACGGGTCCCCTTGCCCACCATGGTGATCAATTCCAATGAAGACGGCTTGTACACCTTGGAAGAAATGAAAAAAGCCGATGAGATCCTGTCATCCGTTTATGAAAAGGCCGGGGCCAGTGATAAATATAAATGCACCTTTTTTCCCGGAGGACATCAATTTGATCAGAAAATGCAGAAGGCCGCTTTTGATTGGTTTGACCAATGGTTGAAGATTTGATGCCAGGAAATTCAGGTTTTTAGTGAAAAGAAATTTATGTAATTCATTTGACAATCACCCATACTATGAAGGATAATGTTTTTTTAAAGAAAATAATTTTAGGTATCAGTCTAATAGGCCCCGGCCTGTTTTTGATCGGATATAATATCGGGACGGGCAGTATCACCACCATGGCCAAAGTCGGAGCGGAATATGGTATGATTTTAACATGGGCTTTGGCCTTGTCCTGCATTTTTACCTACGTTTTGATGGTGGCCTATGGAAAAACCACTCTGGTAACCGGCAATACGGCACTGTTTAATATCAAGCACAAAATAAAATACGGTCCTGTTTTGGCCATTTACATCATTATTGCCCTGATAATAGGTGAAATTATGGCTTTGATGGGGATATTCGGGATTATTGCCGATCTGATCCAGGAAGGATCGCGGTTACTGTTAGGCGGAGATGGCTTCAGTACCTTATGGATTACCGCCATCCTGGTCGTTTCGCTTTACCTTTTATTCTGGTTTGGCAGTTATAAGGTTTTCGAAAAGGTTTTGGTTTTCTTTGTTGTATTAATGGTGATTTCCTTTGTGGTCGTATTTTTCCTGGTGAAACCCAGCTTTTCCACCATTGCCGGAGGGCTGGCACCATCCATTCCCGATGAGCCGGGCGTAATGAGATTGATTGCCGCAATAGCCGGAACAACCTGCTCCGCCGCTGTATTTATCATTAGGAGTACCGTGGTGGCAGAAAAAGGTTGGAATATCAAGGATCTTAAACATGAAAAAAAAGATGCAATGGTTTCCGCCAGCATGATGTTTATTTTAAGTGTCATTATCATGGCTGTTTCAGCCGGAACTTTACATGTGATGGGAATGAAACTGGATGATACCGTGGAAATGATCACCTTATTTGAGCCTATTGGAGGGAAATTGGCGGCATTTATCCTGATCCTGGGAATTGTCGGTGCAGGGATATCGACGGTATTTCCCATCATCCTGATCGCCCCCTGGCTGATCAGTGATTATACGGGCCAACCCAGAAATATTCGTTCCACGATGTACAGGGTACTTGGCCTTATAGGTATTTTATTTGGTTTTGGGATGCAGTTTATGGAAACCCGTCCACCGCTTTTGATGGTTTTTTCCCAGGCATTTCAGGCCTTTATTCTGCCCGCTGTGGCCATACCTGTTTTCCTATTAATTAATAAAAAATTATTGATGAAAGAGCATGTGGCCGGGTTGAAAGAAAATATAGGTTTGATTGCCGTGATATTGTTCAGCTTATTAACGGCTTATTTTTCGGTGGCGGATTTTTTCTAAAAATGTGGGAGGATAATTGCTATGGAATTTAGGGTAAGAGAGAAGGGGAACTTGATGTTATCGATAACGTTTCCGTTATTATTTTTAGAATTTAGTTTCTTTATTTCTCTTATTATGACTAAATAGAAAAGATAAGTAGGTGTAAAAAGAAATTTCACTGAACCTATTTAATAAAAATCATGAAATCGAGCCTGCCTGAGGCAGA
>JBBDSB010000212.1:0-4893 GCA_040905205.1 Cyclobacteriaceae bacterium | reverse complement strand
GGCAGGTTCGGGGACCTTCGGTGCGGGACAAGTTATGACCATTAAAAAACAATTATAAACAGATGAAAAAAGATCGAAGAGGTTTTTTAAAAAGTGCAGGCTTAATTGGGCTGAGTGCTTCCGGTATGGGATACCTGCAGGGCTGTGGCCCCAGGGAAAAGGAAGAAGTCCCAGCACCTCAAGCAGCATTTGATGAGAAGGAATGGACTTCTGATCCCGAATGGCTGGAAGTTAAATATGGAGAATGGAGCGGACCTGGTGTCCCGGTAGGTCCCGGACCCATGGATCATGTTTTATTAAAGGATTATGCCCCCAGATCTTCAGTAGTGGCCCAATCCACCTCCATTCCAAAAGCCAAATTCCCGGTGATAGACGTTCACCTTCATCATTATCCGGCAAGAGTGGAGGGAAAACGTCCCCAGGAGGCTTTGGAGGAGTGGTTGAGAACCATGGATGAAGTCGGCATAGAAAAGTCCGTGATTTTAACCGTGGCTACCGGATCCCAATTTGACATGATGGTGGATTTTTATCTGAATTCCTATCCTGACAGGTTTCAGCTTTTTTGCGGTATTGAAAAAAAGGACATCGACAAACCTGAATATCCGGAAATGGCCGTAAAAGAATTGCAGCGTTGCTATGAAATGGGGGCCCGGGGAGTCGGTGAGGTAACGGACAAAGGTTACGGAATTACCGGAGATCCAAGGCTGGCACCTGATGAAAGGCTACACATCGATGATGCCAGGATAGATCCATTTTGGAAAAAATGTGCGGAGTTGAATATCCCTGTCAACCTCCACCTGGCAGACCATCCTTCATCCTGGCAACCACCTGATGTTTTTCAGGAAAGGCCCCCTATTTTCCAGCAATTCAACCAGCATGGAAAAGACGGGGTGAATTATGATGATTTATTGGACTATTTACCTAAGCTTTTGACCAAACATCCTGACACTACTTTCATTGCCTGCCACATGGCCAATCTGGGGAATGATCTGGGACGACTTGGAAAAACTTTGGACGATCATTCCAATCTATACCTTGATATTTCGGCCCGTGATTATGAAATAGGAAGACAACCCCGGGCTGCTGCCAAATTCCTAACCCAATATAGTGACCGGGTGATGTATGGAACAGATATGGGCATGGACAAAAAGATGTACCAGGCCTGGTGGCGGTTATTGGAAAGTGCCGATGAGCACATGCCGGGCAGATCCTGGTGGCGGTATTATGGATTGGAACTTCCGGATGACACGCTTCAAAAATTATACAGGGACAATGCTTTGAAAATCCTTAATTGGACCTAAGGACAGACCTCCTTCATTCATTTCCTAAATCATCTTTTAAGCATTAAAAATCCTACAAAAATGAAAAATAACCGAAGAGAATTCATCAAACTTGCCGGTATGGCCGGTGCAGGAATAGTGGTGGGGCCTGCCAGATCCCAGGCCGAAAATCCAAAAAAGCAGGTACATAGGCAATCTTTTAATATGCATGGCTATGCCGCACCAAAATTAGAAAGGGTCCGTGTCGGTTTAATAGGAATTGGAAGCCGGGGATCCGGAACATTAAAACGTTTGGCCAGTATAGAAAATGTTGATATCATGGCTTTGTGTGACATCATTCCGGAAAACGTTCAAAAAGCGCTGAAATCCATTGATGGCTATGGTCATGATCCGGATACCTATACAGATGGGGAAGATGCCTGGAAAGCCCTTTGTGACCGGAATGACATTGATTTGATTTACACGGCCACCCCATGGAAATTCCATGCTCCCATTGCCGTATATGCTATGGAAGGGGATAAACACGTCTATACCGAATTGCCGGTGGGCATTACCCTGGAGGAATGCTGGCAAGTGGTGGAAACATCAGAAAGAACGAAAAAGCATTGTTTTATGGGATGTGGTTCCTGCCATGACGGCATGTCAGCCATCGTTTTGAACATGGTGAGGGATGGTTTATTTGGTGATTTGATCCACGGGGAGGGCAACTACATTCATGACAGGGTAAACAGTCCGGGAAGATGGGAAAGGGATGAGCACAATTGGTTCGGTTTCCGACCCTGGCGCCTGAAGGAAAATGTGGGCCGGGATGGCAACCTTTATCCCCAACATGGTCTGGGACCAGTGGCCCAGATGATGGATCTCAATTACGGGGATCAAATGGATTATTTGGTCTCCATTTCCAGTAATGACTTTACCATGGCCCCTAAAATGAAAGAGCTGGCGGAAAATGACGCTTATTTTGAACCTTATGATGGCCTTAAATTCCGGGGAAACATGAATACCACCCTGATCAGGACCCACAGGGGCAGAACCATCATGTTGCAACATGATATCAGTTCCCCGAGACCAGGATCCAGATTTCAACTGATCAGTGGTTCCAAGGGCATCTATGAAGCCCGGCCCCCCAGGATAGCGGTAAGTGAGGAATATATGGACGAAAGTGAATTCAAAGCGCTCGTGGAGAAATATACACCTACAATGACCAAGAAATTTCAGGAAAAAGTCTCCCAGGCGGGGGGAATCAAAGGAGACCGGTCCTACGAGAGGGTAACGGCCAGCGACTGGCGGCTGATTGACTGCCTCAGGAATGGATTACCTTTGGAAATGGATGTTTATGATGCGGCTTTATGGACGGCAGTGACCCCCTTGAGTGAACAATCAGTGGCCCAGCAGGGCAAAACCATGAAAGTCCCTGACTTTACTTCAGGAGCATGGAAAACCAATAAAAGGGGAATGGATATCCATCTGAAAGACGGGGGAACGACCGGTTTGGTATAAATGGGTTGGTTGGGTATGTGGAATCATAAGGCTTTTAAGTGGGGTAACCCATCACAGAAGATTATTTTTTATAGCCTTTTACTCCACTTTTCCTGTGGAGGAGGTTCTGGAGAAGAAGACACCAATCAAAAGCTGGTGCCTGAAAATGGTATTTCAGGTCAGGCACTTTCCAAAAAGCATTGCCAGTCCTGTCATTTGTACCCCGAGCCTTCAGAACTGGATAAAAAAACCTGGGAGCGTTCGGTATTGCCATTGATGGGAAGGCTGTTTGGAATTTATGAAGCCGAGGTTCCCAGAAGTGAAATCCTCAAAGGACCGATTAACAAAAAGGCGGTGGAGGAGCTAAATATGTTTCCCCAAAAGCCCACCATCTCTGTAGCGGATTGGCAAAAAATCACCGAATATTATTTAGCGGAAGCACCGGAGACCCTGGATCAAACCATTTGGGAGGAAAATAAACCCGACTATCTGGAAGGGTTTGAAATGGTGGAGCCGGAAGAAAATGGAAAGCTTCAAAGTATCACATTTTTAAAAACGGGTCCTGACCCTGCTCAGATCTACGTGGGGGGAACTTCGGGAGAGAGAGGGTCTCTGGCCATTCTGAATGGGGAAAACAATATTTCCCAAATGGTACCCCTTCCTTCGCCTCCTACCGATGTGGCATTTGGAAAGGACAATCTTTCCCTGACCCTGGCCGGCTCGCTCCGGCTTGTCGCGGACAACAACCCATTTGGCGAATTGATTTCCCTGTTTAGAAATCCGGGGGAAGGTCAATATTCCTCGTTCAGAAAATTTTTAAGCCAATTGAACCGGCCGGTCCAAACTGTTTTTGAAGATGTAAATGGCAATGGCTTAACCGATATACTGGTGGCTGAATTTGGGTATTATACCGGTGCGCTTACCTTGTTTGAAAATACAGGCCTGGCAGAGCGTCCCTATAAAAAACACACCTTAAAAAATGTTCCGGGGGCCATTCGTACGATTGTAGAAGACATGAACGGAGATGGGAGAAAGGACATTATCACGCTATTTGCCCAGGGAGATGAAGGTATTTCCATATTTTATAATGAGGGGGAGAGCCGGTTTACCGAACAAAGAATACTCAGGTTTCCGCCCACCTATGGTTCCGTATATTTTGATTTGGTGGATTTTAACCAGGACGGGCATTTGGATATTCTTTACGGAAATGGTGATAATGGGGATTATCCGCCCATTTCAAAACCTTACCATGGCCTAAGGATCTTTGAAAATGATGGAAATAATAATTTCAAACAAGTCTATTTTTTCCCTATGAATGGCTTGAATAAATGTGCCGCAGCGGATTTTGACCAGGATGGCTTACTTGAAATTGTGGCGGTATCCTATTTTCCGAACTTTGATTTACCGGGCAGGCAGGATTTTGTCTATCTAAAGCAGGAGGCCTCCTACGTTTACCAGCCCAAAATACTAATGGACAAACTGGATGCCAGGTGGATTACTTTTGAATTTGGTGATATCGACGCAGACGGGGACCTGGACCTGTTTCTCGGCGCCAATGGGACATACCTGGTCAAGGGGAATGTTTCAGGGGAAACCAAAAAGATGAAAGGCCCTCTGCTGATCTTAAAAAATTTAAAGCATCCATGACAAAAAAACATCCTTTTCCCTAATCGACACGTTAGGTGAAATCCCTGCTTTCCATAAAACCAAGCAACCGCTTTTAATTTGGATTTCTCACTAATTAATTAATTAATTTATATAGGTCATGCACCTATGTTATTTGAGTATTCATCTTTGTTTTTATTTAATCCATTGATCATGGTGGTTTTCGATAACGTTATCGCTATTAAATTTTAATATTTTAATCTTACAATGGTGTTTATTATGTAAATTAGATATTGAGTAACAATCTGAGATTGGGTTAAGATCGTTTAAAAAACCGACTAAATCGTCAAGCGAGCCCTTTCTGGTAGGTTTAGGAGTTTGGAAAAGGTGTGGCAGTCCCGTCTGGCTTGGGATTCCCACGGCTTTCTCCGCTCAAAACCCTCTCTAAGCCTACCGATGACGGTTTTTTACCGGAATTACGTCGAACTCAGTTCATCAATGAGCGGTGCTCCTATTAGCTATTTTGATA
>JBBDSB010000211.1:0-8544 GCA_040905205.1 Cyclobacteriaceae bacterium | reverse complement strand
GTTTGCCGTTGATCTGAACCATCACCTGATCCCTTCCCATCAGGGAGATGCCATCACTTTGCCTGTCCACCCTTACCCCGGGTGCTTTTTCCAATACCTCTAGGGCGGTACTGCCGGTTGCCACGATGCTGTTGGCCACATTGACCACGGTCTTAAAATTATCCTGCTCAATCAAGGGGCGTTTTGCTTCCACTACCACTTCCTCAAGGCTTTCCAACTCTTCTTCCAAAGAAAGTAAAGGTGCGACAAGGTCCCGACCGTTTATAACTATCGGTACGTAAACAGTCCGGTAGCCCATCATATACCCGTTCAACAGGAAGTTGCCTTCTGGTACATTTTCCAACCTGTAGGCTCCTCCATTGTCGGATAAGGCCCCTTTGATCAACATGGAATCCGTGGCATTCAACAAGAGGATATTGGCAAAAACTATTGGGTTATTGCTTAGATCCTCGACCTTTCCGTCAATATTGTGCTGGGAATGGGCCTTGTATATGGATAGGATAAATAGGAGAATAAAAAGGGAGCTTTTCATACTGGTTTATTGCACTATGAACATTAAAAATACAGCTATGGCTAATCGGGTCAGCTCTTCTCCAGTTGAATTATTATTCTCCTGAAAAACCTTTTCCCTTTTGAAGAAGGAAATATGACGAAACTTAATTCCCTGAATTTTAATTAATTATAAGGTGAAAATATAAAAAAATAACAACATAAACAATACCTTATTCTGGATTTATTTTGCTTTTATAAAAGGGGGACAAAGTTTCCAGAAAAGCCAAACCGAAGATTTTATTCAATATTTACCTTTCCAACTTTTTTCCAAAATAGCAACTTTAGTTTTTCGTAAGAGGTTAGGATTTTTAGCCGTGTATGCCCATATCTTTCACCAATCATGTAGTTGCCTATTGTTTTAATGAATTGCTTTTCAAAACTAAGATTATGGAATAAAGTTTAAAGAAATCCCAGGAAAAAGAGAACAGCATCTGTTTTTCCACAAATTGGAAGTTTCTAAAAGCCTTAAAGCGATCTTAGAATTCAAGAAACTCTGATGCCGATTGAGGTATAAATTAGGTTATATTCTTTTAAATGCTTAGTTTTTAAATAATGTTGTCAAAATTAGCCAATCAAATCAGTTATTGGAACTTTGTTTGGGACGAAAAATCCCAACGATATTTTCGCTTTGCAAGTAGGGTGATTTCTCCACAAACTGAATTCCAGGCTGCCAAATTGGAGATTTTCCTTATGGTGTTTTCTAAAGATTTGGCGCTCCTTGGGAAAACAAAAGTTGTGGGACTTCCCAAGGTACCGTTTGGCTCCTTTTTTAAAGACAGAAAACTCTGGAGCCATGTAAACGTGTAAGATGAATTTGGATTTGTGGTGATGAAATTTAATTATTGAGGACTTTTTCGCCAAGGATAAGCCTCGCAAATTTTTCTTTGGAATGGAACTTTCCAATAGCCAAAGCGACCAGGACATATCGTTAAAAGTATTGGCCATCAAATAAATGATGGCCTTTAATTATTTATTTAGAATCCTTAACCCACTTCATAAGATTTTGGTAACTGATATCATTTTGCCTGCAAAAATCAGCTTTTGAAAGGCCTGTTTTCTCTGCCTCACCCCATTTTTTCACAATAGCTTTTTTTTCTGATTCAGTATAGGTTTTTCTTTTGGTTTTCATTTTACCACTTGAATCAATGCTAAAAACCTTACTTACCAAATCAATAAATTTGGCAGCATCGGATTTATTATCAATACCAATTTCTTTTAATTCCTCCAGGGCTGAATCATTGATATTGATTAATTCAATTGTTTTTCCAGCTTTTTTGGCTTTATAGGCATCTTCTGAACTGGTATAAATTTTACCATCATTGTCACGGTGAACTATTGATGTTTCTGAACTTGTTAAGTGTGAATACTCCTTGATGAATTCTTGAATTGCGTTCATAACTATTTATTATTTTTATTCAAATGTATATTAATATTTAAATATGTGCAAAATAATTACGTTTTAACTCAAAATATTGTGTATCATATCAGTCTTAATCTCATGTAACTTTAAGGGTTAAGACCCAACCAATATTTAATACTTATATTTAGGTGATTCATTTTTAAGAGATAAAAATTAAATACGATTTAATACCATTGTCAAATCGACAAGCAATATAAAAGAGGAAAGCGGACTACAATAAAGCAAACCTAAAATCCTTGGAACGATCAACGTTAGCGTCATAAAGAAAACAAGGTTAAATTTTACTCCTAATATTATGAATAAGGTATGTTCAAATTGTAACTATTGGGAGCCCAAAGCCGCCGTAGTAGCCAAAAAAGAAAATTATGGGGAGTGCAATAAACTAAGTCACCTAGAATCAAAAATGGATCCAGATTACATTATTAATGGCGAATTTCCCTTCCAGGAAACCTCCCTTATGAGTTGATTGATGATTCAATTGGATTCTTATTTAAATTGTTTCATTTTTTATTTTATCCATTTCATGCTGATAATACAATTAACCAGTGGCACCTCCAGTATTTCAGTGGTTAGCAAATACCAGGTGACGTTATTATCATTTTTGAGTCTTAAGAAAAGTTTAACTATTAACCTGCACCGGTAGCAGATTGAGGTTCTTTTGCGAAAAAGTGCCCGATCATTTTCCACTCACCGTCTATTTTTTCCAAATATTCGGCCTTATGGTAGCGATCTTTTGTTCCATCCTGCTGGGTATTGGTTTGCAGATAGGTGACAAAAGCAGAAGTCCCGTTGACCCTGATATTAAAGTCAGTAAATTCAAACGATTCGGTGGAAGATACAGGGTTGTCCTGAAAAACCTGTATACCTAATTCAGCCAACTTGTCATAGCTGCGTACCATGTAGGTCGGGAATAAGTGGGTAAAACCAAAAGCCACATCCTCCGATTGCGCAAAACACGCAATCCACCGGTCATAGTCTCTTTTTTGGGCAGCTTCCGATTCCTTCTCCAATACTTTTATTATAGCCTTTTCTTCGGCTGAATGGGTTTGGGCCCAACTCGCTGTTCCTAAAAGAAGGATAGCGAAAGTAATCAGTGTTTTTTTCATGATGTTAAATTTGATTTATTTTTGAAATAAACTTATCATAAAGGCAGGTACGGTGGTTAGCACTATTATTCCCAATATTCAAAAAATTGTAACATCGTGGCTTTTAAAGGGAAAAGGGCCTGTAATTGCGGTGGTTTTTGTATTGTTTGCCGCAAATTATTTGGTTTGATGAGCCTACCTAATCTTAACCAAGCTTAAAGATAAAATTGGGGTTGATCAATTAGAATTATTTTACTTCAACTGTCCAACAGTATTAGGGAAGGACACCTGCAGAATTTAGAAAGAATAAAAGATGATTTTAAAGATTGGACCTCATATCTATTATCTATTAAATTTCTTTTTCGGTTTTTACAATACTTGCCTTTAAATGATGATGAAAATTACCCAAGTAATTGAATCAATATTTCTATTATTTGAAACAATTGAGCTAACCATATAAAGTGTGCATTAGGTAAATTTGGTATCAAAAAGGTTCCTCTTTTTCATTGGTTTAACATTTCGGAAACAAAAAATTGAGGGGTGTCAATATAAAATCAGGATCTGAAGAACTGCAAAAACGGGTACAGTCGAATTGATTATGAAATGGCCATAAAAGCCTTATTTAAAAAGTAATAAGCCTACCTCATCAAAAAGGGAAATAGAAGATCAAATTTGACCCAACTTATTTTTACGAATGCTTGAAATAAATTCAGAAGGGCTTTGTCCATAAAGATTTCTAAAACACTTGGCAAAGTAGGTAAGGCTGTTAAATCCTACCGCATAAGCCACCTCACTGATATTTCCGGCTTGCTGCTCCATCAGTATGACTGCCTTTTTAAGCCGGTAGGTGCGAATCAAATCCCCCGGCGACTGGCCTGTCAGCGATTTCAATTTGCGGTGAAGGTGCACCCGGCTGAGACCCAATTCCCTGCTGAAGATGCCCAGGTCAAAGGAAGGGTCAGCCAATTGGGCCTCCAATATCACCATCACTTTTTGCAACAACCGCTCATCTACCGAATTGATTGCCAATTCCTGAGGCTGCAAAGTGAGTGAGCGACTGAACCGCTCCCGCAGCCGCTGGCGGTAGGCCACTTGGTTTTGCACCCGCAACTGAAGCTCCTTCATGCTGAAAGGCTTGGTAAGGTACTCATCGGCCCCTGTTTCCAGCCCTGCCAATTTGCTTTCCGCATCCGCTTTGGCTGTGAGCAAAATAACTGCGATATGACTGGTGCGATCATCCGTCTTCAGCCGTTGGCACAGGCTGATCCCGTCCAGTCCGGGCATCATCACATCACTGATGATCAGGTCAGGTCCCAACTCCAAGGCTCTTTCCCACCCCATGTTCCCATCTTCTGCCTCATATACAGCATACCAGGCCTGCAGGCTGTTTTTAATGAAATGGCAAAGTTCAGCATTGTCCTCGATCACCAACACAATGGTCTGGTCCTTTCTAGACTTTTGTTCATCACAACTGCCTTTGGCAGGTTCGGGAAAAAATAGATCTTTTTGCTCCAAGAGGTCCTTGCGATTGACTAATAATTCCTCCGGCAGGTTGGACTCCGGCTTTTTGATCATCTGAAGGGGAAGTATGATCTGGAAGTGGGAGCCTTTATCGGCTTTACTCTCCACACTGATGGTGCCACCGTGCAACTCCACCAGCTCTTTGGTTAGCGCCAGTCCTATGCCTGCTCCCTCATAAGCCCTGGTGGCTGAAAGGTCGGCCTGAAAGAAGCGTTCAAACACCCGCGATACCAGTTCCTTTGAAATACCGACACCGGTGTCGCGGACGGAAATACTTAACAATGCCTGTACCGAATCAGACCGATCTGCTTTTACTTCCACCACTACCTCTCCACCTGCAGGGGTAAACTTGCAGGCGTTGGTGAGCAGGTTAGAAAGGATCTTCTCCAGCTTATCCGCTTCGAACAGCACCCAAAGCGGTTGGTGGGGTAAGTGATACCTGTAATGGATTCCTTTGTTGACAAACAAAGAGGAGAAAGAGCTGGCCAATAAAGTTAGGAAGCCTACCACCTCTCCCGGGTTTGGTTGGAGGCGCAATTTACCCGCTTCCAAACGGGAGAGATCCAGCAGCTGATTGACCAACTGAAGTAGCCGATCTGCACTGCGGTGAATCAGCTTGTAGCCCAAAAGACGATCGGCAAGTGGTTTTTCCTGCTGCGAAAACGCTTCCACTGTGCCCTGGATCAGGGACAAAGGGGTACGGAACTCATGGGATATATTGGAGAAAAAGCGGGATTTGAGGGTGTCCATCTCACGTAACCTTTCCGCCTCCACATGCTGGAGATGCATTCCTGCCTTAATACGCTCCCTCCGCAAGGTCTCTCTCTGTGCCAGCAGCAGGCCCATCAGAAACAGGAAACCATATCCGCTGTAGGCCCACCATGTCAGCCACCATGGGGGTAGGATGCTGATGGAGGCCGAGGCCCCTTCATCGTTCCACAACCCGTCATTATTGGAAGCTTTCACCCGAAAAGTATAGTTTCCCGGTTTAAGGTCAGTATAATTGGCAGATCGGTTAACGCCTGCATGGATCCAATTTCTGTCCACTCCTTCTAATTGGTAAGCATATTGGATTTTTTCCGGGGCCGTGTAATCGAGAGCTACATAATTAAAGGAAATAAAATTTTCGTCATGGGAAAATTCAAGCTTTCCTTCTGCCGGTAATGGAAGGTGGTTTTCGAGTACATTCAGACTGGTAATATACACCGGTGGAAGGTTGATATTATCTTTGATGCTATCCGGGTGGAAAACGACAAATCCATTGGTGGTGCCAAAATATAATTTTCCATTTTTGCGGCTTTTACTCCCCTGGTTAAACATATTGCCCGGCAGTCCGTCCATGGTGCCGTAATTTTGGAAGATCATGGTGTGTGGATCCAATTGGGAGAGGCCCTTGCTGGTTCCAATCCAAAGATTACCCCTATGGTCTTCCACCATACTTTCTATGTGGTTACTTGGCAAACCCTGGTTGACCGTATAAGAAACGAATTTTTCCGTTTCGGCATCAAACCGGTTTAGGCCTCCCTGATTGGTGCCCACCCATATTATGCCACGGGAATCTTCGTAAATGGCCCTGATGTCTTTATCTGTAATACTCCCCTGGTCAAAGGGATGGCGGGGCCTGTAATAGGTGAATTTTCCCGATTTGGCATTTAAACGGTTGATTCCCCTACCAGGAGTGGCCACCCAAATGTCCCCGGTTTGACTTACGGTTATCGCACTGATATTGTGGTAGTTGAATCCTTTTTTATCCTTCGGATCAAACCAGTAGTAAGTAAAGGTTTCATTTTCCGGATCAAAACTAACCAGAGCACCCTGGAAAATGTAGCCTCCTTTGGAGCCGCCTAACCATAATTTCCCTGATTCGCCTTCCGCTATGGCCTGCACGCGAACTGCGGTAGGGTATCGGATAAATTTGCCAGTTCCCTTATCCAGGAAAAGTAAAGCCTCATCCGTGCCAATCCACATATTACCTTCTAGATCAAGATAAGGAACAAAAAATTGGTTTTTGGATATTCCCAATGAATCGGATAAGGGAAGGTTGATTTTCTGGATCTCGTTAAGCATTGGGTCAAATTGGAACAAGCCTCCCCCGGGTATTTTGGAATCCCTTGTTTTCCCTGAATTCCCCAGCCATATAATTCCCTTTTCATCTTCTACAAGGTGTGTAATATTATTCTCATCCAAATGAAAAACCTGGGGAGCTGGTTTTATCTGGAAAGACCTGAAATCTTTGGTGTTGACTGTCCATTTGTTGATGCCATTGGTTGTGCCCACCCAGAGGTGTCCATTATTGTCCATCAAGACAGATTCCACGGTATTGTTGCTCAAACTTCCCGGATAAAGGGGGTCTGACTTAAGGGTAAGGACCTGATCCGTTTTTTTGTCTACCCGCTGTAAACCGCTGGTGGTTGTCAGCCATAAAATCCCCAATTTGTCTTCGTATAGTTTGCCATTGGTACCTTTTATTATTTTATTGATTAGCCCTCCGGGATTATATGGGCTAAGTTGTGGAGAAGAACTTTGGGTATTTAAGCGGAAAAGCCCATCCCCATTGGTACCCACCCAGAGGATCCCATCCTTATCAACATGCAAAGCGGTGAATTTCACAGCGGAGAAAGATCCAAATGAAAAAGGAATAAATTCACCTGTAGTTCTGTCAAAATGATACAGCTTTCCGGTGGAAGCAGCCCACAGCCTACCCAAAGGATCTTCCGCTACCGAAACAATCATCGTTGCTTCTTCAGGTGAGGGATAACAGGTCAATTTGCGGCTTCCTAACTCAAATTTAGCCAATCCGCCGGCACCACTGATCCAAAAATCCCCCCTGCTGTCTTCAAAAATATCACCCAAAGCGTTCCAGTAAATGTCCCCTATGGAATCCAGCAGGTAAGTGGTTACTTTACCGCTGATTTTGTCTATGTGATTAAGTCCGCCACCGCGGGTAGCTAACCATAACTGCCCGTCTTTGTCCTCAGCAATGTCGGAAATAACATTGTGGCTAAGGGTTTCCAGCGGGTTGTCCGGGTCGGGTTGAAATACCGTAAAGGTGTACCCATCAAACCTGTTCAACCCTTCCCAGGTACCAAACCAGATAAAACCCTCCCGGTCCTGATGAATGCTCAAAATCCTGTTGTGTGAAAGGCCATCCTTTTCAGATAAATGCTCAAAACTCAGGTTGGTTTGTGCCTTAAGGCATGTTATGGACGGAAGCAAAACCAATAAAAGTATTAGGTAAAATAATTTCATAGCTGAAAATTATTTAATGCTGGCACGAACCGAAAATACCTAATCCAATCAAAAACAATCAATACTCCCTACTGCACCATGCTATTTATTCCCCTTTAATAAAAATAAATATCCATGATATCCACCTGTGAATCAGATCTTTTAATTAAATATACATAAATTTTTCTTATTTAAAACCGAATGGCACTATCAAAGTGCACATTGGTTAAATAGAAAAACACGAAAAGTGAAACATTTTTTAGATTCATTTATCCCAAAATGTTTTGAAAGTCCTTGATGAAGTCTTCATCATAAATGTTTTTATATTCTTTTTTAAAGTTTTCAAAGACCGTTTTTGCCAGGGAATGCTTTCCCAGGTGTACCAGGGCTTTACATTTTAACATCATCGCCTCCTCATTGACCAGATCAAAATAGGAGATGTAATTGGCAATTTCTATCATAAATTCAGGATCTTGTGCAATGTCGATGGAATTGGCAAAATGAATGTAGATATCAATAACCTCATTACTGATTTCCGCCTTAAAACTGTCCAACCACTCATATTCAAGGTTGGAAAGAATACTTCCCCGCTGCACAATGGAAATTAGCTTCTGAATGTTTTTTTTATTCAGTATGCTTTTGTGCTGCACGATATGATGGTATTGCAGGTAATCCACCTTGATTTTGGTAGGGTCCATTTTTACCTTCCAGTATCCCGTTTCTTTAGAGATATGGCAA
>JBBDSB010000210.1:0-1431 GCA_040905205.1 Cyclobacteriaceae bacterium | reverse complement strand
TTGAACGATTCCGCTATCCATCCTAAAGCACGACAGTATCCAATGCCGACTTTCTTCGTCAACCCTTATTTGCGGAAGCTCTCATTTTTCAACGGTTAAGGCTTTGTCCCGATGCCAGGCAAGTGGAAATAGCTGTACTTTTTTTACACAGGGCTGGTTTGGGGGGACCCATGCACTGAATTAAGTATGCCCTGGTACCGGGTAGCTTCTTTCGTTTTACCTCTGACATTGATCAGTCCACTTATGTTGATCCTTCCCATGACTCCCCGCACCCGACCTTGATGCGCAACAGGTATGCACTACAGAATTCCTTTACGGGCTATATTGTCCGGATAGCTTCGCACAATTTAGTTACCAGAAATGCACTTATCCTATGGATGGAACACCAGGTTTAATCGTTCATGGAACGTCAAACTTTATCTAAGCGGCTCTTATCGTACCTTGGTGGTCCTGATGATCCGGGATAAATGTGAGCTTGCATACTGTTAGGGAGGAGCTTCTACCTGAGCCAATTGACTCAGGTCGGGCTATTTCGATTGGCTGCTGCCTTTTAATTATTCATCCACCAAAGACACCAAAATACTTAAAGTCCTTTCCATTATCCATACGAGAACCCGAAGTATTATTTATCCAGGTACGATACATCGCCACAGCCATTCGATATATTGACCCTGCATTTTCTTGCATAAAATAATGGCTAACGAAATGGGGTTTATATCCTTTTTGAGAACGTGATACAATTGAAGGAATCCTAATTTTTCCATCAGTGGTGGATTTAATTGCAAACCTTAAAAGAAACGCTTTTGAAGGAACCCAAACCATATCGATGAACTCACACACAATGGGGGCTAATTCAGCTTTTATGAATTCCTGTGTAACTGAATTCTTTTCACAATCTAATCCCATTATTGCGTAGAAAGGTGACCTAGTCCCCATACTAAGAGTTGGTCCTGCGGCATTGTTAGCTGCGCGAGTTTTAGATTTTACCCCATTATCATAATTTTCTAATAAATCTTTAGTGTTTTTTAATTGATTAACAGCACTGATAACAGAATTTTTTGTTAGTGTACGTTTAACTTCAATAATACCACAAACTGATTCAGCTGCAACAATTTCAATATCACTGACACCAAAATCATAAATTGAAGGTATACGGCCGTCAACAATGATAATGTCGTGCTGAATTAAATTTTCTGTATTTAGGATAGTATCTGTAGTTGCAATATATCCACTACATATTCTATACCCGTCAGAAATATGCTTCTTTAATACCCCTTTTATATAATTTTCCACAATCGCTCCGGAGGACTTTAATTCTCCATAAAATCCGTCTGAACGTTTTTGAAGAAGCAGTGCTGATTGTCGGGAAATCAGTTCAACCTCGGCATCATTAACTGATTGTATATCTTCTAACTTTTTCATTATAACTTA
>JBBDSB010000209.1:0-1432 GCA_040905205.1 Cyclobacteriaceae bacterium | reverse complement strand
TTGGTGGATGAAGTTGCGGTCCATGCGGCTGATCTGATTGGTAAGGGCTTTGGCCTGGTTTTTCAGCTCTATAGTGGAATTCTTCATTTCCTTTCGATTGTCACGGATCTCTTGCTGCTAGTAAAGCATCTGCAATCGTTGGCCTAGAAATGCGATATATACGAAGAAAATTCCTGAAAGGGAAGCTAAAACTACCGGAATGGCATTGGCATAATCATGTGAATTTTCAGGAAACCAATTGGAAACAATGGTGGGGCAAATCGCATAGAAAACGTAGGAACCAAGGGAAATGGCAGCAAAAATACACGCTAAAACAAAAAAAGTGGTGATTTTTCAATTTATACTCTTTTTGGAAGCAAGTAAATCATCATTCAGGTCCATAGGAAATATTTTTTAAAGATATAAAAAATAAGGCTCTTTCTTTAACACCAGCTTATGGTATACTTCTCAGGTATTGACCTCATTCTTGCTTTTGGAAAGGCAATAGATGAATTAAAAATTTATTTGAAGTGGTAACTGCAATTCTAAATTACATCATTATCCGGGTTGTGCGACAACAAGGGGAAAATACTCAAAATTTATTTGTTTCCTAAATAAGAAACTTTTAGCTTTGTTAGAATGAATGAATTTAAATTCCGAGTTGAATTTTTAGAGGAAGCAAAGGAATTCCTTGATGGTCTTGACGAAAAGGCGCAAGAAAAAATTATTTATAATGTATGGAAAGCACGAGGAACAAATGACAGAGAACTCTTTAAAAAGCTTCAGGGTGAAATTTGGGAGTTTAGAACAAAATATAGGAAGACCTATTATCGGCTCTTTGCTTTTTGGGACAAGAGAGATAAAGAAGATGCCCTTGTAATTTCAACAAACGGGCTGATTAAAAAAACAGATAAAGTCCCAAAAGGAGCGATTGAAAAAGAAGAACGTATAAGGCAAAAATATTTCGACGATAAAGTAAAATAAAAATGAAAACATACAGATTAGAAGACCTTACCGACAAATATATCGGAAAAAAGGGAACTAAAAAACGAGACGAATTTGACAACGAACTTCGACTTGACTTACTCGGATATGAAATAAAAAAAGCGCGCAAGAAAAGAAATTTGACCCAAGAACAGCTCGGTGAACTTGTAGGCGTTAAAAAAGCCCAGATTTCCAAAATTGAAAACAGTGCAACTGATGCCAGATTTTCGACAATCTTAAAAGTGTTTAAAGTATTGGGAGCCAAAGTAAAATTTGATGTGGAACTGAACGACCATAAACCGGTTTAATGAAGGGAAAAGAATGCCGGGAGATTGATTGAGATTGAGGAGCTTGAACGAGATGGAATGAGATTGGCCTTCGACTCTTCTCAGGCACCGCAGGCACCACAGGCACGGTCACCTGATTTGATTTGCTGATTTGAATAAAATTGGTTAAGGGTTAAGGGGCT
>JBBDSB010000208.1:0-1432 GCA_040905205.1 Cyclobacteriaceae bacterium | reverse complement strand
AAATGAGAAAGACACTATTGATAAAGAATTAATCAAGGCCGTTCAGGGGGCTATTGACCAGCTACCAGAAAGTAGAAAAGTGATTTTCATCTTAAGTCGTGAAGATGGCCTCACCTACAAGGAAATTGCAAATGTATTGGAAATCTCAATTAAAACCGTTGAGACACAGATGGGCCGAGCACTTAAGTATTTAAGGGGAGTGCTTAAGTGACTATTTACCCGGTCTGATTCTTTTATCTGAAGCAAGTTTATATATCATTTAGTTCAAATGGATTACATCCCAATCCATTATTCCGCTCCTATTCAGAAATGTGACTAAGAAATCATCAGTCTGATATCAAAAATATGACTTGTACAGTAATAAATTTCCAATTTCATGTGGAATCAGCTTCAAAGCCACTTGTTTTTTAGTACAGGTAATGGCAAAATCGTTTTACTCTTAAAAACCTTTGAAAAACCCGTTCTTTTGTCCAATCTTTGTGTTATT
Source organism: Cyclobacteriaceae bacterium (assembly GCA_040905205.1). Classification (GTDB taxonomy): domain Bacteria; phylum Bacteroidota; class Bacteroidia; order Cytophagales; family Cyclobacteriaceae; genus Cyclobacterium. The sequence continues at coordinate 945 of JBBDSB010000208.1, read as the reverse complement.
GGGATTAATCTTTCCCCGGCGGTTGTCAGAACTAACGCCCACGTGACAGCAGTCGGGACAGGTTTTTCAAAAACTCCTCTTAATAAAATGGAAAATAAAGATAAAACATCTGATAAATGACTAGAATAAAACTCATAGTGGCTGTTTTCTTCATTGCCAATTTAGGGGCCCTGCCGGTTGTAGCTCAATCTGCAGAAAAAGATTCAACCGTGGTGGAAATTGAACCGGATAAAGTAGATAAAATCTGGGATAAGGCGCCACATAATGCCTTTACCGATCTCATTCGATTTAACAATGCATTTTACTGTGCATTTAGAGAAGCCTCTGGTCATGTTGTGAACAAAGGTCAAAATGATGGGACAGTCAGAATTATAAAATCAAGCGATGGACAGGAGTGGACAAGTGTGGCATTGTTAGAAAAGCAAGGTATAGACCTACGAGATCCTAAGCTCTCTGTTACTCCGGAAAATCGTTTAATGGTTATTATGGGGGGATCGGTTTATAAAGAAGGTGAGTTGATAGAAAGAATTCCCCAGGTGTCGTTTTCAGATGAATCGGGATCTGCTTTTAGTAAACCAGAGAAAGTTAGTATTGATCCTGAATTAAGAAACTCATGGGATTGGATTTGGAGAGTTACCTGGAATAATGGAAAAGGGTATGCCATTGATTATCAGTTACAGAACCGAGAGTGCGGGGATAGAGGTTCCGCCGACGCAACTGCTTCGATCTATTTGGTAAAGACTACCGATGGGATATATTATGAAAAAGTCTCTCATTTGGAAATAAGCGGATTCCCTAATGAATCGACCATCCGATTTGATGAAAATGACAAGATGTATGTAGTAGTCAGAAGGGAAGGGGGTGATCAGACGGGGATCCTTGCAACTGCAACTGCCCCCTATAAAAAATGGGATTTTCATAAACTGAGTAAGCTGGGAAGATTAG
>JBBDSB010000207.1:0-8591 GCA_040905205.1 Cyclobacteriaceae bacterium | reverse complement strand
TTAATTGCCTTAAATATAAACTATCGTCATCCCGATTCCTGCGTTTTAAAAAAAGTTAATCTTTGGAATGACGGTTTTATTATGAAATTAGGTTGAACTTGCGTTTAAAGGTTAATTTTGGCTTTGTGCCTGGCGTGGAAGCGTCGGTTGATCTGCTCCATTTTAGGGAAATAATAGTAGGAGGCCAAGCGGGCCTTCTAAATAATCTTATAAGCAATTTCAGGCATTTTCTCCAGTGCTTTGATCATTTCATTGGAGGGATCCACTGTAAATTTTGAAGACATCAGATCCAAGGTGATGTTTTCCTTATTGTCAATCACATTGATATACAACTTTGCATCCCCTTTATAGCTTTTCGAGATGTTTTCCAGTTTCTCCATAAGATCCAGTGAGAGATCATCCAAATCGATGTGCACCCTTATGCCTTTGATCATTCTTCCCCGGATTTCATTTAGCAATTGAATTTGATTGATCTTAAACTCATATTCCCCGGGTTTATATTTATTGGGATGAACACTTCCTGAAAGGTACAAAAACCAACCTGTCATAAAATATTGCTTATATTTTACATAATCTTCTCCGAAAAGAAAAAAGGTATGGGCACCATGATAATCCTCCATGGTCAGGGTACCAAAAGGATTACCCTTTTTGGTGGTTCTATGAGCAAAAGAAGTAACTGACCCAGCCAACTTGATTTCACCTTTGTTTTTAATGGCAAGCATATCTGCCAATTCCGGCAAATGGGTGTTGGTAAAAGCTTCAATTTCCACCTTGAATTCATCCAAGGGATGTCCGGAAATATAAAGTCCAACAACTTCTTTTTCTATGTTCAATTGCTGGAGCTGACTGAAAGGTTCCATTTGGCCAATGGTGGGGATAGGAATGGCCATACCATTATTTCCCCCGAAAAGGGATACCTGGGAACTTTCTTCTTCCTGGATGACTTTTTGGGCATATTTAACCGCTTTTTCCAAAAGGGTGGTCTCTCCTTCCGGCGCTTCCAAATATTGTCTTCGGTGAAAATCCGTGAAGCAATCAAAGCCCCCGGCCATGGCCAGGACCTCCATGGTCTTCTTATTTACCGAACGGTGACTGACTCTTTTGGTGAATTCAAAAATGTTTTTATAAAAGCCGTCTTTTTCTCGCTCTTCTATAATAGAATGCACGGCTGCATTTCCAGTACCTTTGATGGCTGCCATACCAAATCTCACCTGGCCTTCCATATTTACCGTAAAATCACTTTTGGATTCATTTACATCGGGGCCTAACACCTGGATTCCCATGCGTTTGCACTCTTCCATAAAGAAAGTGACCTGCGTGATGTCGTTCATGTTGTTGCTGAGCACGGAGGCCATGTATTCGGCTGGGTAGTGAGCTTTTAGATAAGCCGTCTGGTATGCAATCCAAGCATAGCAGGTAGAATGCGATTTATTAAAAGCATATGAGGCAAATGCCTCCCAGTCCCTCCATATTTTTTCCAGCTTGCTTTTATCATGCCCTTTTGAAGCGGCCTGTTCGATGAATTGGGGTTTCATCTTGTCCAAAACATCCTTCTGCTTCTTGCCCATGGCTTTCCTCAACACATCCGCCTCCCCTTTGGTGAAATTGGCCAGTTTTTGGGAAAGCAGCATGACCTGTTCTTGATATACCGTAATGCCATAAGTCTCTTCCAGAAATTCCTTCATGTCCTCCAGGTCATAGGAAATGGGCTCTGTCCCATGTTTTCTCCGGATAAAACTGGGGATGTACTCTAAAGGGCCTGGACGGTATAAAGCATTCATGGCTATCAAATCTGCAAAAACGGTAGGTTTCAATTCCCGCATGTATTTTTGCATTCCGGCTGATTCATATTGAAAGATGCCGATTGTTTCGCCTTTTTGGAAGAGTTCGTAGGTTTTTTCGTCATCTGTGGGGAATTGTTCCGGGTCCAGTTTAACCCCATGCCTTTCTTTGATGATCCTTACCGCATCTTTGATCAGGGTCAGGGTTTTTAATCCCAAAAAATCCATCTTGAGTAATCCGGCACTTTCCACCACCGAGTTATCAAACTGGGTACATACCATGTCCGAGTCCTTTGCCAGGGCTACGGGCACAAAATTGGTGATATCATCCGGGGTAATGATGACACCGCAGGCATGTATGCCCGTGTTTCTCACAGAACCTTCCAGGACCTTGGCCTGGTTTACAGTCTTGGAGCTGTCATCCTGCCCTTTGGAAATCCTTATCAGCTCCAGGGCTTTTTCCAGGTTTTCATTATTGTTTTTTAATTTGGCGGCAAGTTTTGGTCTATCATTAGCCAGCTCAAACAGGTTTTTCAGTTTGATGTCCGGGACCAACTTGGCCAATCTGTCCGCCTCCGAAAGTGGTAGATTCAAGACCCTGGCGGTATCCCTTATGGCCGACTTGGCAGCCATGGTGCCATAGGTAATGATCTGGGCAACCTGGTTGGCACCATATTTTTGAATGACATAATCAATGACTTTCTGCCTTCCTTCATCATCAAAATCGATATCTATATCCGGAAGCGAAACCCTATCCGGGTTCAGAAATCTCTCAAACAGCAAGTCATACTCAATAGGGTCCACATTGGTGATGCCCACGCAGAATGCTACTGCTGATCCCGCTGCCGATCCCCTGCCCGGACCAACCGATACCCCCATTTCTCTCGCCGCCCCAGTAAAATCCTGAACAATCAGAAAATATCCCGGATAACCTGTCCGTTCTATGGTGGCCAATTCAAAATCAATTCTATCTTTTATTTCTTCTGAAAGTTCCTTTCCATACCTCTTTTCAGCACCTACATAGGTAAGGTGTCTTAAAAAAGCATTCTCACCCCTATTTCCCCCGTCTTCCTCATCTTTTGGATCTACAAATTGTTCCGGAATATCAAATTTTGGGAGTAATACCTCTCTGGCCAGTTTAAAGCCTTCAATTTTGTTGATGATCTCTTCGGTACAGGAAATGGCCTCAGGCAGGTCAGCAAAAAGCTGCTTCATTTCTTCAGGGCTTTTTAGGTAAAATTCTTCATTCGGAAAACCGTAGCGGTATTCCCTGCCCCGCTTGCCGATATACTTTTTAGGTTTTTCCACAAGTTCCCCATCCTTAACACAAAGCAGGATATCATGGGCTTTTGCATCACTTTTGGCGTTGTAATAAGTGTTGTTGGCAGCAAAATATTTCACATTGTATTTTTCAGCCCATTGAAGGAGGACCTCATTTACTTTTTCTTCCTCCGGAATGCCGTGCCGGTTCAGTTCAATATAAAAATCCTCGCCAAACTCCTCCTTCCACCAAACAAAAGCTTCTTCGGCCTGTGTTTCTCCCACATTCAAAATGAGGTAAGGTATTTCTCCCCAAAGCCCTCCGGTGGTAGCGATGATTTCTCCTTTGAATTGGGCCAATAAATCCCGATCAATTCTGGGGACATAGTAGAACCCTTCAATGTTGGCATAGGAAGAAAGCTTCGCTAAATTATGGTATCCGGCTTTGTTTTTCGCCAAAAGTACAGTTTGATAGCCGTCGTCTTTATTGGATTTGTTTTTCCGGTCCCTGCAGAGATTGAATTCACAGCCAATGATGGGTTTGATCCCATGGTTAAATGCCTCTTTCACAAAATTAAAGGCCGCCATCATATTGCCATGATCCGTCATGGCAATGGCAGGCATACCCATTTCCTTTGCCTTCCTGATCAAAAATGGAATTTCCGAGGTGGCCTGAAGAATTGAAAATTGGGTATGGACATGAAGGTGGGAAAAAGAGGTTTCCTCCAGGTCAGATATATCGGCTTTTTTGGCGGTTTTTAGAACATCTGAAGCAGCCTGTTTCTGATCATCTTTGGTTGTGGCAAAATTGGCAGCGGCAAGGTTGGGAGCTTCATAATTTACTTCAGCAGGATTAATGCCCTTAAGAGAAGTCAGTACCTGTTCTTTAATCAGTCCAAAAAAGCATTTTGCCGTGGCATCTACATCATAGGCAGCATCGTGGGCATCACCAAAACCCTCCCCAAAAAGTTTTTTATGGAGTTCCAGTAAGGTGGGCCATTTGAACTTCCCGCCTTTTCCACCCGGGATGGCACAGTATTCCGTGGAAAGGTCTTTGGTATCCAGGGAAGCCTGCCGGAGCAGCTGAGTTTCGATTTGCTTTCGGAGAAACTCAGTGCCAACTACCTTGATGTCAAAATCTATATTGTGGCCAACCAGGTATTGGGCATTTTGAACATCTATCTCAAAAGCTTTGAGCACCTTTTCCAATTCATGTCCTTCCTTTAATGCCCTCTGGGTGGAAATACCATGAATTTTTTCAGCATTATAGGGAATGGTAAAACCTTCCGGCTTAACAATGAAATTGTTTTGGGAGAGGAGATTGCCCTTTCCATCATGAAGCTGCCAGGCCAACTGAACCAGCCTTGGCCAGTTATTCAAGTCAGTGATCGGGGCATTGTAGTCTCTTGGTAAACCGGTGGTCTCGGTGTCAAAAATAATGAACATGATCATTCCAGATTTTGCGAGGTTAAAAATACATGGAATTATGGGTTTGGACCAGCCAGATATTTTTTTTGTCAAAAAATAAATCCTACACAACTGAAAATCAGCTTGTAGGATTTTTAAAAGGTGAGGTAGAAATTATTTTCTGATTTCAAATTGATCCACAGTCTCCCCTTTGAAATTAATGGAGGAGTATTTCAATGTTTTGCCATCTATATCAACCAATTGGTACTGGTGCTCGGCCGGAAACTGAACGGCTGCGTAAGGTTCTTTTTCTATCTCCTTGTTTTTTCCTGTGGTACCAATGGATATCAAATATAAAGTACCATCAGCAGGAGAGGGTTGTACTTCACCATTTTTCAAGGGTTTGGATCGCATATAATAATGGAAATGACCACCCATCACCATGTCCACATGGTATTGATCAAATAGGGGTACCCATTCTTCCTGTATATCTTGATAGGGTTCTACAGCATTGTAAGGAGGAAAGTGAAAAACAGCTATCTTCCAGGTGGCGTTGGATTCCGATAGTTTTTGTTTGATCCAATTGGTTTGATCTTCCAGAGGAAAGGTGGCATCGATCATCAAAAACAAAGCATTTTGGTAATTAAAGGCGTAGGTTCGCCCTTCCATTTCTTGGGTTGGGCTGTCTTTTGGGAGACTTAGCATTTCCTCATACATCCAGGCACCCAATCCATCCTGACTGTCATGGTTTCCCGGAACTGCCAAAAGCGGTTTTCTGGAAAAAGTTGTTCCACCATATTGGAACAATTTGTCCCAATCATCCCTATGCAAACCGGTATTGACAAGGTCCCCTGAAATAAAATAGAAATCATTTTCCGGATGGGTTTTTTCTGATTCTTGTGCCAGTTGTCCCCAAATTTCAGAATTGTGTACATCTCCAAACCAAATAAAGGAAAAGGGTGATGAGGTATTGGGGGCGGTAGAAAAATGTTGTGGCTCCGACCATCCTCCTTCATGGCTTCCTACCAGATATTCATAGGATTTTTCCGGTGCCAAGGATTTTAGTTTTGCTGTAAACCGATGAATATATCGGTCATTTTGTAATAGGCGGTCTTCCATCAGGAATTTGTCTGCCGAAATTTCCAGGGTGTCCTGAGTTCCTTTTTTCCAATATTTAACCATACCCCCGGACACATTTTGAGAGGTTCTCCATTGGATATCTACGGTGGTGCTTGGATCAGCACTCCATGTAAGCAGCAAGTGGTCAGGTTTATCGGAAGAAGGGAATTGTGTGGTTCGAAAGGCATCTACCAGATGGGCTTCCCTGGCCCTTCCGCGGATAGTGGTAAGCAGTTTTTGGCCTTTCAGAGAGGAGGGTACTTCGGTTAGGGTCAAGCCATCCCAATCATGGTAGGTAAAGGCACCTACCTCAAAAGTCTCAAAATGTTGGCTTTCCGGAAAAACAGGTAAGATTCCCAATGAATCTTCAGCATTTTTTGGTCCAATTCCCAAGAAGTAGACAGGCCTGTGTTTTCCGAATCCGTTTATACCCAGGTTTATAGAGCCTGCATCAAAATCCTTTTGCCATACCTCGTAGGTGGAATGGGTGTTTTTAACTACCATATCCGTAAGTTCAAACCCTGAATTTTCCAACCAAAAGGGTAAGACTTTTTGATCCTTATCCCTCATTAAAGAAACGATTACAGGAACATTGACCTCCAAATTCCAATATTGGGAAGCCAATGCTTCTTTTTCGGTTTCAGAAAGATAATTAAGGATAAAATTGTGAGAAATAGTGTCCAGGGTGGTTTTTTCATATTCACTATATAGTCTGGAAACTACTTCATCCATCACCTTAGCAACGGAGGGTAGGTTCTTGGTTTCCTTTTTGGCATTTCCACAGGAAAACAGGAATAGAAGAGAAAGGAATACTGCAGGCAATTTAAATCTCATTATGGAATCAATTTATGGAAAGTTTATTCAAGGATTGTTTCTGCGTGATTGGCATAACTAATTTACTCCTGTCTCTCAAATTAGGCCATTTAAGATAAGGTTAAATTTTGGCGTTTTTTTTCACAATAAAAAAACAGGTAAATAAATAGCCTGATCAATACTACCCATGGTATATAGATTGGAGGGCAACCATATGAAAAAAAATAAATCTGATGCTCTGATTCAGAGGCTTGTGCAAAATAAGATTACCAAAGCGGAGTGGGAGGAATTGCTCCAGGGTCTGGAAGATGAGGAGACAGCTATTTATCTTGAAGCAAGTATGAAAGCCCATTTTGATAAAATTATGTCCCAATATCAGGAAAAAAACAATTTCCCAAATAAGACACATATAAACACGACAAAAAAAAAATGAAATGAATTTGACTTAATTATTTGAGCATGTGATAAGCATATCTCCGGCATAAAGAGATAGGGTTTGGAATTGAAAATTCCAATTAACAGGTAATAAATTGAATGTTAAACTGAAAAGCAATTGAATATTATGAGAAAACACCGTACAAAAAAAATGATGAAGTGGATGATTCCACTGTTATCGCTTGGCTTGCTGTATATCGGCGATGTGCTGGGCAATGTAAAAGGACTTCCTTCTGATTCCGAAAAAGCTATCCCGGAATTAAATGTAATGGAAGAAACCCTTGCCATCAACATATCTGGAAGGGTGACTTCCGGATCTGACGAGGAGGGAATTCCCGGAGTGACTGTTTTGGAAAAGGGTACCAATAATGGCAGTGTGACGGATATAGATGGGGAGTATTCCATTGAAGTGGCCGGGCCGACTTCTGTTTTGGTCTTCTCCTATGTAGGTTATGAGACACAGGAGGTTTCAGTAGGAAACCAAACCAACATTAATATCAGTCTTCAGGAAACGATGTCTGCCATGAATGAAGTAGTGGTAACTGCTCTGGGTATTGAGCGAGACCAGCGATCCCTGGGATATGATGTTTCCACTGTGGACGCAGAGGACGTTACTCAAGTTTCCCAGGAAAATGTATTGAGTTCCTTGGCAGGTAGAATGGCAGGGGTTACCATTAATCAGACCAGTGGCCCTGGTTCTTCCATGAGCATGGTCATCAGGGGTGCTTCTTCACTGACATCCGACAACCAACCCCTATTTGTAGTGGATGGGGTGCCCATGTCGAATTCCCTGAATAATGTTTCTCAAAATGGGGATGGTAATCAAGTCGATTATGGTAATGCCATTTCCGATATCAACCCGGATGATATTGCCAGTGTGAGTGTATTGAAAGGTCCTAGTGCTGCGGCCTTATACGGAACGCGTGCTGGCAATGGAGTAGTAATCATCACCACCAAATCTGGTAAAAAGGGCAAGGATATGGGGGTTTCATTCTCTACAAGTAATGTTTTTGAACGTCCTACCAGATTGCTTGATTTCCATTACAAATTTGCAAATGGTCAAAGAGAGGGAGTGTTTAATGACGGTTCAGCCTATTGGGGTGGGCCACAATTGGATGTTGGGAATCTGGCTCCCCAGTGGGACAGTCCTCTGGATGAAAATGGTAACAGGATACCCACCGAGTTAAGGTCTTATCCAAATGCCATGAGGGATTTTATGCAAACAGGTATAACGTCAAACAATAACCTGGCGGTAAGCGGTGGAAGCGACAAAGCGACTTACAGGGTTTCCTATGCGAACATGCTGCACCAGGGAATGATCCCAAATTCGGATTTGATCAGGCACAATATTTCTGCCTCTGTTTCTTATGACATTCTAGAAAATTTAAAATTAAATACAAATTTTAATTATAGCAATTCGTCATCAAATGACCGTCCAAGTACAGGTGACCGAAGAGCAAATCCATTGGAAGCTGTATATGATGCGTCTTATATAGATTATGAAGGAATGAAAGGAATTTGGATTCCCGGTCAGGAAGGCATTCAGCAAGTAAGGACTCCTGCCGGAGACAATCCTTATTTTATTGCTTACGGTATGCAAAACGCTTTTCGAAGGGACAGGATTTATGGAAATGTGTCTTTGGATTATAAAATCTCCGAAGACTTTAATTTTACCGCAAGGTATTCTCTGGATCGATCTGATGAAAACAGGGAAACAAAAATTCCTTTTAGTTACAGTAGAATGGCCAGAGGTGGTTATTACAATTCAGATCTTAT
>JBBDSB010000206.1:0-8607 GCA_040905205.1 Cyclobacteriaceae bacterium | reverse complement strand
TTTTGCCATGTACCCACCCGGCTCGTTTTATTTAAGACACCTGGATCAGTTTCAAACTGTAAAATACCGGATTGTAACGGTGATTTTGTATCTCAATGAATCCTGGAATGAAGAAGATGGAGGGGCACTCCGAATGTATTTTAAAGGTGTGGATGGATTGGAAAAGGACGAGGATTTCTTTCCATTAGGGGGTAGGTTGGTGGCTTTTATCAGTGATGAGGTGCCACATGAAGTATTGCCTACCCAAAAAGAAAGATACAGCATAACTGGGTGGTTTAGGGATAAGGGTTACTGATTCCCCTGGAATCTGCGGATCCCCCTGTCAAGGGAAAATCGATGCAATTGGGAAATGTTGCTAATTCCAGTGTTATTTTTTGGCCTGACGTCGCACGAATCAAGAAGATTAAATAAAAAGGCCGGAGTCTCATTGTTCATGAAACCCCGGACAAACCCTACTTTAAAAAATAACCAAAACCATAGCCAAATCCAACTGCACATCCATCGCACTTGATCAACTTCTCTCAACTGCACTTGGCTATTTCTTAAAAAAACCAACCTTCAAAACCCCAAAAATTTCCTGATAACCTTATTGTTATTTGATGATTTAAATGTAAAAACAAAAAAGTTGTAAAAATAAATTTTTTCCATATTTATTACTTATTTTATTAACAAAACAGTTTTTTAATTTTGAATTACAAATTTTTAAGTATGGATAATTTTAAATCTAATATTTTGTATTTACTAGGGTAGAAAAATGGTTTTATCCAGCAATTGGATTAAAATTCAATGACTTACAAAGTTTCAACATTTAAAAATAGCCTGATCCTGTCCCAATTTTTCCAACCCCTGGCTAATTACCAATTAAAGAGAACTACAACCCTCTTTAAGCCTTGGAATTACGTTTTTTCCAGAGATTAAGTCGAACTCCGGTTAATAAATATTTTGCGGAATTTTTATTCCAGATTGTTTTTCATTTCCTGCCTTCTCATAGGCATGGCATCAATGGTAGCAAACAATTCCTCCCAATCCAGGTTTTCTCCTTCCTTTCTTAATTTTGATCCGCCGTCTTTACCCAACAGCACATAACAGCTTGATTTTGCGCCCTGCCTATACAATTTTTTGATTTTTTCAGCATATGCTCCTTCAAACGTATAGTTTGAATTGGAGAAAATGGAATCGCCAAAGACAAAATAAATCAGATCCCGGTCAGTTATTTCTTGCTTTAGGCCATCATCTAGGGTTAATTGAAAAGGGGGTTCATGTTCAGATTGAAAAATTAATAATATTCTTTTTTCCCATTTTAAATCATCCAGGGTAATGGGGTCCAGAAGCGCCGAAAAACCTGCCATTGCCAAAGAAATAATGATGAAGCCTTTCATTTTTATAAGGATAGTTGGTGTAGTTTATTCTTAAACCGAATTTTCAAAAAGTTGGTTCTTTGAAATTCCGTTTAATTATGATAAATAAACGGTGGCCAGATTTGGCCTCCATCCGGCTTTGGCATTTTAGGGGCTTAATGTTAACGTGAAATCGACCTAATTTCAGAATAAAACCGTCATTCCGAGAGTTAACATTTTTTAAAACGCAGAAATCGGGATGACGATGTATTTTTGCAGCATCCTGTGCAAAATGCCCGCGTGGTGAATAGTGAAAAATGCCTGTTTCCGGTAGGCTTAACGGGGGTTTGTGCAGAAGAAGCCGTGGGAATCCCTAGTTAAACGGGGACTGCCACACCCTTCCCTCCCTCAGCAACCTACAAATAAGGGCTCGCTTGACGAAATAGCCGATTTTTCAAGACGTTCTTACCTCGAACTCACGTTAATGTTAAACAATCTAACTGATGGAAGCCCCTGAATCTGTTGGGAGGTGAGGCTGTAAAAGTCGATAGCCTCCCGAAGCATCGGCTGCCATCAATATCATCCCTTCCGATTCAATCCCTGCCATTTTTTTAGGTGCCAGATTGATCAACATGATCACCTGCTTACCAATTAACTCTTCCGGACTGAACTGCTCTGCCACGCCACTTAATACCGTCCTTTTTGCCAATCCTGTATCCACCACTAATTGAAGGAGTTTTTTTGATTTTTTGACCTTTTGGGCATCCAATACAGTGACCACCCTTAGATCCAGTTTGGTAAAATCATCAAATTGAATGAGTGGTTTCATGGGATCTGCTTTGGTCGCAGCCGCTTCATTTACTTTCCTGGTAGCCAACAACTTTTCTACCTGGGCTTCTACAATTTGATCCTCGATCTTTTCAAAAAGAAGCACGGGATCACCGATTGCCCTACCCGCAGGAATCAATTCAAGATGGCCGGCATTTTTCCAAAGAAGCGTTTCCATTCCCAGTATTTTTTTGATTTTATCGGCCGTAAAGGGTAGAAATGGCGCGGAAAGGATGGCCAAATTGGCAGAAATATTGATCGCAATATTGAGGATGGTAGCGGTTCGCGACCTGTCTTCCTTAATGGTTTTCCAGGGTTCGGTGTCGGCAAGGTATTTGTTCCCGGTTCTCGCAAAATCCATCATCAGTGCCAAGGCTTCCCTGAACCGGTATTTTTCTAAGGATTGGGATATTTTTCCGGGAAATTCTTTTACCACATCCATCATTTCCAGGTCAAGGGGCTGTGGCTTATTCGCTTCTGGTACCTTACCTTCAAAATATTTATGGCAAAGGACTACCGCCCTGTTAATAAAATTACCAAATATCGCTACCAGTTCGTTGTTGTTTCTGGATTGGAAATCTTTCCATGTAAAATCATTGTCTTTGGTTTCCGGAGCATTGGCCGTGAGGACATACCGCAAAACATCCTGTTTTCCCGGAAATTCTTCCAGGTATTCATGCAGCCATACCGCCCAGTTTCTGGAAGTGGATATTTTGTCCCCTTCAAGGTTTAAAAATTCATTGGCAGGAACATTATCAGGCAAAATAAATTCACCATGGGTTTTTAATATGGCGGGAAAAGTGATGCAATGAAATACAATATTGTCTTTTCCTATAAAATGGACCAATTTGGTATCTTTATCCTTCCAATAAGGTTCCCAATCTATGCCCTTTTCCTTTGCCCATTCCTTGGTGGAGGAGATATACCCTATGGGGGCGTCAAACCAAACATATAGGACCTTCCCACTGGCTTCCTGGAGTGGTACCGGAATGCCCCAATCCATATCTCTTGTCATCGATCTGGGTTGTAATCCTTCTCCTGCCTCCAGCCAACTCCTGCATTGCCCGAGAACATTGTTTTTCCAATCATGTTTGTGTCCTTCCAATATCCATTCCTTAAGAAATTGGGTATACCTACCCAGATCCAGGAACCAATGTTTGGTGGTTTTCAATACTGGGGTATTCCCGCTTAATTTTGATTTTGGAGCGATGAGATCAGTTGGACTTAAGGAGGATCCACATTTTTCGCACTGGTCACCATATGCCTGCCCGTATCCGCAATGAGGACAGGTCCCCTCTATGTACCGATCAGCAAGAAACTGACCCGCTTCTTCATCAAAATACTGTTCGGTTTCCTGTTCCATAAATTCCCCATTTCGGTGCAGGTCTAAAAATAGCTGGGAGGCCGTTTCGTGATGGATGGCAGCACTGGTCCTGGAATAATGGTCAAAACTGATACCAAAATCTTCAAAACTTTGCTTCATGAGTTGGTGGTACCGGTCCACCACCTGTTGCGGACTGATGCCTTCATTTTTAGCTTTTATGGTAATGGCAACACCGTGTTCGTCTGATCCGCAGACATAAGCAACATCCCTTTGCTGTAGCCTTAGGTACCGGACATAAATATCAGATGGGATATAGCAGCCGGCCAAATGACCGATATGAAGGGGTCCGTTGGCATAAGGCAGGGCGGAAGTTACGGTATATCTCTTGAATTTATTTTCGCTCATAGCGCACAAAGATAGGGTAATTTAGGTTTTGGGGGAAATATGCCGGCACATTTTCCAACGTGGAGGTTAGATTGAGATGATGTGCTGAACGCTAAAATTTCATGGATCATTTTTTCCCGAATGGTACCGTGAGTCCTAACCAGGGCATGGCAAAAAAAGTGTCAAAACCTGGAGCAACCGGCAATAACAGGCCATAATCCAGACTGATTCTTTTTATAATTCTTCTGCCTCCGGCCGAGAGGATACCAAAGGTTTCTCCACCGGCCCCAATAAAATAATTTTCTGTCAGGAAATAACCTCTTGGTCCTGTTCGGATCATTCCACCAACAGAGATGGTAGGGACGTTGGCAATGGAACCACCTGCATAAGCCCATCCGAGGCCTATGGAAAGATTTCTATCCCTTGATCCGAAGGTGGTAAGCCCATATAGTAGCCCAAACCCGCCATTGTCCAGCCCGGTGACTGTTCCGGCCAGAACCCCGGCACCAATATTGAGTTTATCTTTAACAATAGGGAAGGAAACTTTGGGGGTTATCCAAACCGGGGTCGATGAACCGGCGAATAAAAAAAGCGGAACCATGCCTCCTCCTATAGAAAAATTATCGGTAAGGCCAACGGAAACCTGATTGAAGAATAACCATACATTCTGGTAATAGGCCTCTCCCTTTTTTAGGGCATATCCATTTGGTAACCAAAAGTACCGGGTAGCCTGGGGATTGGAAAACCAAAATTGGCCATTGACCAATTTACCGGAATCCATAGAACTGATCTGTATAATTTCCGATTTATAGAGGACGATTTCACCAATATTTTGGGTTTTCAAGGTCAATTTCACATCATCTTCGGATATAATGAAGCCCAGGTATTCATTGCCATCTTTGGTCTGCACCAAGACCATTTGGTTTTCCTGGGTTTCTTTTGGATGTTCCTGTGCAATCGACCTGAGGGGCATGAATGTTATCATGAACAAAAGCAAAAAAAGCCCCCAATTTGGGCAAACTTGAAGCCGGTTACTGTTCATTTCGGTTTTTCTTTTGATTGAGCTGAATGTTTTACATCATTTAAACAATTTTCCTACGGAATATAAGATTTTTATATCATTTAAATACAAATTAGGAACAATAAATTTTAAGAGTGGGAACTCAAAATATAAGGCATTTGAAATCTTTTGCCCCCGAAAAATGGCATTGATGGTATAATGGGGTTTTGGCTACTTTTGGGTTGAGTTGCAGCCAAGAGCATGTATAAAAGGAGAAGTAAAGCGATAAGGCTGTGACCCTTTAAATGCCAGTTTTGAGTTTGGGCATAAAGAGGGGCTTAAGGACCTGGCATTCGGCATCAGGCTAACCTTCGGACCGAAGCGGGTATTCAATCGTCCACTGCGGCTTCTACCATCTGCTTGAATTTCCAGGCCGTCTGGTCCCCCGTATCTCCCTGGGTTTGTTTCATGATGATGCCAATGATCTTTTCCCTAGGATCGGCAAAATATTGGGTGTTGAAATAACCGCCCCAAACAAAAGTTCCGGGGCTGCCCAAGCCGCCTTTTGCCTGACCCCTTTCGGTCAAAACCCCGAAGGCAAGGCCATAATGTTGATCGGTACCCCCATAAAGGTCACCGGTCTGGTTGGCCATCATGCTGGCGATCGTGGTCCTGCTGAGAAAACGCTTTCCATCGAGCTCACCCCCATTCAGGAACATTTGGAGGAAGGTGGCATAATCTTTGGCGGTGCTGGATAAACCTGCACCTCCGGAAAAGAATTTTCTGGCGCCTTTGATCGGGTAATCCACGTCATAGAAGGTATTCGGATAATTTTTCCAGTTTCCATCCTCTTTGTGCTGTATGGCCACCAGCCTGTCAGATTTGGATGCGGGTAGGTAAAAGCCGGTATCATGCATGCCTAAAGGCTCAAACAACCTTTCCTCCAAAAACTCCGCAAAAGACATTCCCGACATGATTTCAATAAAATAGCCCAACACATCCAACCCTAAACTATAAGTGAATTTTTCCCCTGGATCATGATGGAGAGGCAAGGCCGCCAAATTCATCACCACTTCCTTTATGGAGACGTCATCGGTTGTAAACAAATCTGTTGTACCGGCTTTGTGATAGAGCATCTTCATCCTTTCGTCTCCATCGATCACACCATATCCCAATCCGGAGGTATGGGTGAGCAGGTGCCGGATGGTAATTTCTTTATTGGCAGGTCTGGAAGTAAAAGTGGTGTCCGCATAACGGAAATTGACCAGAACTTCAGGATTTTTAAATGCTGGAATGTATTTGGAAATGGGGTCATCCAGCTGAAATTTACCTTCTTCCCATAACATCATTACGGCCGTGGAAGTGATGGCCTTGGTCTGGGAAGCAATGCGGAAGATGGCATCCTTTTGAAGTTCTCTTCCATCTGCATTGGCCTGGCCATAGGCCTCATGTAAAACAATCCTGCCGTTACGGGCAATAAGCGCAACTGCACCGGGGATGGTATTTTCCTGGATGGCCTGCTCCAACATCGCATCGATTCGGTCCAGTCTTTCTGAAGACATCCCTACGCTGTTGGGCGTTCCATTGATTAAGGCAGGTGATTTTTTTTGTGATGGGGTTTGTGCTAGTAAAAGGAAAAATTGGAGGTAAAAACAGCCAAGGAAAAAGGATTTTAAGCGCATTTGTTTTGGTTTTTTGATTGGATGGATAAGTTTACTCATATCCTTTCAAAAAAAGTAGTCATTTTAAAAATTTTATTTTTCAGGCTTTGGTTTTATATGTTTTTATCAGATTATTGATATTTATTGCCGTCCAGTATCTTGTAGTTCTACCCCCTTCCTTCTGTAATGGACTGTAGAATGTAAGAACACAAAATTGATTTTTATTTTAAAGGCGAATAGAAGAAAAATAAAGATGACCGATTCCTGGAATTTTGTCAATCGGAAATTAAAAACTGGCCCAATCCATTTCGGAAAGGAAACAAAAAAGAATAATGAGAATGTTAATTCAAGCTCAGCCAAATAAATTAGTCATATTTTTTTATAAAGAAATATATTTTTTAATTGGTTTATTATCATTACCTTATCATGGTAATTTGGCAGGTGTTGTGGGTTTTATTTTATATTGATCAATTACTTTTTCCCCAAGGATTATGCACTACCAAAAAATATATCCTTCTGAAAGGCTGGCCCCCTTTATCAAATGTTATTACCATTGGGAGGATGCTGGGAATCTTCTTCCCTTGGTCGTTCAGAGCCCACCTTCGGGTTATGAAGCCATGGTATTCAACTATGTGGACCCCTATTTTGTAAGCAAAGGTCCGGAAGGAAAAAAGAATGTTCCGGCTTCCTTTTATGCGGGGCAACATACCTCCAACTATGACCTTCACCTTTGTGGATCAATAGGGATGTTCGGGGTCGTTTTCAGGCCTGCCGCCTTTGCCACACTTTTCAGGGTTTCGGTAAAAGACACGGCTGATCAACAAATCCCTTTGGATGAAATCCTTGGATTGGAAGGCAGGCAATTGACCCAAAGGATATTGGAAGCCGGATCAACCGGTGAAAGGGTGGAGGTGATGAACCGCTTTTTACTCCAGAAAGTTTGGCTGGCATCACTTCACTTTTCTGTAGCCCATAGGGCAGCCATGCTTATTGATGACAGGAACGGGTTAATATCGATTCAAAATTTAATTGGGGAGACTGGATGTTGTCACCGTTCCCTACAAAGAAACTTTATAGAAATAGTCGGTGTAAGTCCCAAGTTCTATACCCGTATACGAAGGTTTTCCTTTATTTCTTACCGTCTTATGTACCATAAGGACGACTGGCATGAATTGATTTATAGAGGGGGTTATTGTGATCAATCCCATTTGATCAAAGATTTTCAGTTCTTCAACAGGGAAAATCCCTCAGCCTATTTACTTCAGCACAATGAACTGATCAGGTACCTGGAAAAATAAATTCATTGAGTCGCCTTTTTACAATACCTTCTTATTGCCCCAGTGTACCTTTATCAAAAAAAAAATGGAAACGCTGACCAAAAACCGAAAGGACCTACTCCACCAGATTGCCCGTGATTATGTGGAAGAGGGCTTAAACAAGGGCAATCTGGAGAACTTGCCCTATCATCCCAATATGGAACTGAGGGCGCCACTGCTTCCGGGAGGCTCCACCGTACCTGTAAAAGGAAGAAAAAAAATTCTTGAATTCCTGGGAAAGGTGCTTGAAATTGTGGAAAACGCCGAACTGGTAGACTCCTACGTCAACGAAGACCTGACAGCTGCCACAGTGGAATTTTACTGCAAAATCAAGGATCCAAAAACCAAACTGAGAATCATTGACCGGTTCAGGGTCAATGAAGCAGGACAGGTTACAGACCAGGAAAATTTTTATGATCCCAGAGATATTTCCCATCCCGGTTGGCAAAAATAACTACCAACAGCCTTAAAGAAAAATTTACCTTATTTAAATCAAACCCAATGGAAACCAAAAGAAAAGAAAATATCGATGCCTTGAGCAGAAAGGGTACTTGTATCGAATTTTTCTCTGCCTATCAGGACATGGAAATAGACCGGATGATCAATTTATGTGATCCGGAAGGAAAAGTGCATTTTGAACCGCTTGGTGAAGCGGGAAAAGGCAAAATAGGGGAATTCGGCAAAAACTTATGGCTGGCATTGATGGATGCCTTTCCTGATCTGGACAACACCGTCATCAAGACCGATTTGGATGAAG
>JBBDSB010000205.1:6786-8611 GCA_040905205.1 Cyclobacteriaceae bacterium | reverse complement strand
TGTTGCTTTCAGGAATTCTGGCACAGGGGCAGACTTTTAATTTCAACAAACAGATTAAAGGGTTTGGCCAAATCCCAAACCAAATATTTTCCATAGAGCAGGACAAAAAAGGCTATATATGGATTTCCACCAACAGGGGGGTACAATATTCCGATGGAATTTCTGCCTATCAGATACCTGATAGCATCAGCACAGAATTTTCCGGTGTTCAAAAAGTATGGGTGGATGATGATGGATTAGTTTGGATCTACCAGGCCAATAAAATCCCTCAAATATACCACTTTAACCTAGTTACCTGGAAAAAAATCCCTCTCGATCTTCCGGGGCTAAAGAAAAGCAATCCCATTCCAAAAATTGATTTTTTCACTTCAGGGAAGGGAGAATCCAAATCTTTATTCTTAGTTCTTCCGGGAAAGATCATCAAACTCAATCAGGTGGGTGGAAATCCGACCATCATATCCTCAGAAAATTTGGGGAATTATTATTCCTCCTATATCACAGCGAAAGATTCTTTATTTTTATTTGAAAAGGGTGTATACCGCCTGGACAGCAACTTACTTTCACATCAACCCCATGTTTTAACTGAGGACGGGGAAAATATTGTAAAGTTAATTCAAGTACCCACCACAGATAAATTTTATTTCTTAACAGATAACGGAATGTATGAAGGAGGGGGGATCCATGAAATTTCTAAGGCTGTTCACAAAGGTTTCAGAGGCAACCCCGTCAATGGGAATGACGTATATGATTTGTTTTTTAAAGGGGAAGAACTCTTTTATTATTTTAATTCGCAATTGTTTCAATATAATATGCTCACCAAAAGGGGAGTGGAGGTTTCTGTTTATAAAGAATTAAGAATCAATCAAATAAGCACCGCCAAAGTAGACAAGGAAGGGATCATCTGGATTGGGGGATTCAGGGGATTGGCCAACCTGGCCAGCTTAAGATTTCAGAATTTTGACGCATCTACCGGGCTTGCCAGTCCTGATATCTCGGCTGCTATTTTGGCCAAGCGCCATCATTATTTGCTTGGGTTTGAAAATGGGATACAGTTATGGGTGGGACCCAAACCAGTGAAGACCATTTATTTTTCAAAAAAAGATGAACAAGATCAATTGGATAGGGTATTAAACTTTGCCAAGGATTCAGATGGGAATATCTGGTTTTCGGCTTTTCATCAGGGGCTGGGGTATTATCATGTAGAAAACGAAACCGTCAATTTGTTTGATTTGCCGGAAAAAATTCCGGTGAACTACGTTATGGCAAATGATAATCAGATATGGGCAGTGGGAAATGATAAGATTTTTCAGGCCTCCCTACCCATGGCAGGTGTAATGCCCAGGTTTAAATTATTGGACATCAATTTGAATGGTAACGATTCTTTGGGTTTTATCCGTAAAATCGGAAAATTGGAGGAGGGTAAATTGGTGATTGTTACCAATGAAAATAGGAAGACGGATGGTTATCAGAATTTGGAGGAGGTGACTATTATCTCAGGGTTTGACTATTTGGAAAGGAACGATACTTTATTGGTTGGTACTGAAGAAGGGTTGAAATATGAAAAAGATGGTAAATTGATTTTGTATAGAGTGGACGGGCAGGAAATTAATTATCCTGTTTATTCCATTTTAGAAGATGGTCAGAATAATATTTGGCTTGGAACGGATTCAGGAGTTTTTTTAATGGAAAAGGGGAGATTAAGGGGTTTCAATGAAAGCAATGGGCTGATAGGTAATGATATCAGCCGTGGGGCACTAGTGGAAGCAGATAGGGGCAGGATTTTAATTGGCTCCCAAAATGGGGTATCGGTATATATTCCGAGTGA
>JBBDSB010000205.1:0-6686 GCA_040905205.1 Cyclobacteriaceae bacterium | reverse complement strand
TTTTAATAATTTACCCCCTGGAAATTATCGATTGGCCATTTTTGCTAATTTTCAAGGCTTACCTCCTTCAGAAACAGTTTATTCTTCTGAATTTAATATTTCCTATCCTTTTTATTTTCAACCCTGGTTTGTTTTGTTGGTTTTTTTATTCTTGATTGGAATAGGGGTGGTGTTCAACATGATTTTCAGGCAATATAAAAATCAATTATTGCTTAAAAGAACTATAGATCGGACCACCTCTCAAATTAAAAGCCGTGAAGATCAGTTTCGGAATGTTTGGAACAGTTCTCAAGATGGATTGATGTTGTCAGTGATAGGTGGGAAAGTCATTGCCGCCAACCCTGCCTTGTGTAAATTAGGCAATGTTTCCGAAGAACAATTAAAAGAAATGGGGCTTACCCATTTGTTCTCAGATTCCCAATATTATTCCAAGGTACGTGATAAAATAGCTGGAGATTTAAAAGTGATCGGCACAGAAGGATTTACCATTGAGCTCAGGATGCCATTCAGAACAGGAGAAAGAGACATTGAACTTTTTATTACTCGAATGAAAGAAGAAATTGAGGGGCTTCCTCTTTATCTTACTGTGTTTAGAGATATTACCAAGGATAAAACCTATGAACAGGGATTGAAATTTGCAAAAGAAAAAGCAGAGGAACTTAGTAAGCTCAAGAGTAATATATTATCCAATATGAGTCATGAGGTGCGGACACCTCTTACCGGAATATTGGGTAGTTCAGAAAATATTATGGAAGCAAGAAAACAAGACATGGAGCTGGTTGGACAAATGGAAATCATCAGGGAAAGTGGAGAACGACTCCTAAAAACCATTAATAATATTATGGATTTGTCCTTGATTGAAGCAGATAAAATTAATATCGTGTTGGAAAATACCAATGTCAATGATTTTATTTCAAAAATATTAATCAATCATAAATCCCTGGGAATAAAAAAAGGTATCTTAGTAACATCAAAATTTCTTACCAAACCCTTCATAGCAAGTGTGGAAAGAAAATACCTGGAAATGATTATCAACAATATTGTGGGTAATTCGGTGAAATATTCAGAAAAAGGGATCATTCAGGTGCTTGTACAGCGGGAAGAAGACGAATTGTTTTTTCAGGTAAAGGATGATGGAATTGGGATCAGTGATACTTATTTGAACAGGTTATTCCACCCTTTTGAGCAGGAAAGTGAAGGTTTGGATAGAAAATTTGAAGGTTCGGGCATTGGTTTGGCGATCACCAAACACCTGGTAGAAATTCTTTGCGGTCAAATAAAAATAGAAAGTGAAAAGGGGAAAGGTACCACAGTTACCATCACTTTACCCCTGAAACGTTGATTTCACTTTAAATTTTAAAATTTTATTAATTTTGTAGCCATGTTTTCTCTTAAGATTTTAATTACCGAGGACGATACCGTCTCGGCACTTTTGCTGAAAAAAGCACTCGAAAAAAATCATCATCAAATCATAGGAATGGCTGATTCCGGTGAAATGGCATTGGAGATATTGGAAAATAACAGGGCAGATATTGTCATGATGGATATTAACCTTTCCGGAAAATTGGATGGTATCAAAACCACCGAAATCATCAATGAAAAATACAATATCCCTGTAGTTTACCTCACGGCAAGCTCGGACACAGAAACCTTGCAAAAGGTGGCTGTGACCAATCCCAGTGCCTACGTGATTAAACCCTTTAATATTAGGGAACTTAACATGGTGATTGAGCTGGCCATCTTTAAAGATAAAAAAGAAAAGGAGCTTCAAAGCCTGAACAATGAATTGGAGGAAAAAGTGAGGCAAAGGACGGCTGATTTAAATGAGGCCAATAAAGAGTTGCAAAAAGCTTTGGAAAAAGAAAGGGAGTTGAGTGAATTAAAGTCCAGGATTGTTCAAAATGTTTCTCACGGGTTCAAAACACCATTAACTTCCATTTTAAGTTCCGCCCAATTGTTAAAACTTTATGCTGAAAAGGATCATCCTTTTAAAGTGAAAATTGTAAAACATGCCACAAAAATTGAAAATTCAGTACGAAACCTCAACAGCTTATTGACCAGCGTTTTGTTTTTTGGAAAAGCAGATGCAGACAAGATGAATTACAAACCGGTAAGGATCTACACTTCTGCCTTTTTAAATGAGGTGGTGGACATGGTAAAGGCCGGGGTGGAGAATGACGTTAAGATTATTACCAAATTTGATACGCTTCCCAAAATGATCACCTCGGACATGGATTTGTTGTACCAAATTTTGGAAAATCTGCTTTCCAATGCCGTGAAATATTCTAAGGAAGGGGGAAAAGTATATTTCTCGGTAAGTCATGAAAATGAATTATTGTTACTATCCATTAAAGATGAAGGAATAGGGATTCCGGAAACTGAACAAACCCAGTTATTTGATCGTTTTTTTAGAGGTAAAAATGTAGGCTTAAGAGAAGGTTCTGGTCTAGGACTTTCTATTGTAAAGAAATGTATTGAAGTAATAGGAGGAAAAATTGAATTTGTGAGCAAGGTGAAAAAGGGTACCGTTTTTAATTTGGAAATACCCACCAAAAATTCCAAAAAAATCAAATGATTGAAGCAAGGTCCATTGAATTCAAATATGATAATATTCCTGCCTTCCTAATTCCGGATATAAAAGTAAAAGGGGGTGATGAATTATTGATTCTGGGTAATTCAGGAACGGGTAAAACCACCCTCCTAAATATTCTTGGGGGGCTGTTAAAGCCGCTAAAAGGAGAGGTATGGATTGATGGCAATGCTCTGTATGATCTTTCAGGCCGTGCCTTGGATAAATTCCGTGGAAAAAATATCGGGATAGTATTTCAAAAACCACATATTCTACAAGCCTTGACGGTGTCGGAAAATATTGCCCTGCCCCAATTTTTCTTGGGAAAGAATGAACCTTCTTTGGTAGACGTCTATTTGAAGGAATTAGGCATTTTTCATAAAAAAAATGACCATGTGGATACTTTAAGTGAAGGGGAAGCCCAAAGGGTGTCTCTCGCCAGGGCTTTGGCCAACCAACCCAAAGTTATCCTGGCTGATGAACCTACCGCAAGCCTTGATGATGAGAATGCAAAAACGGTAATTAACCTTCTAAAACAACAAGCACAAAAACTAAATGCGGCTTTGATCATAGTCACCCATGACCAACGGATAAAAGAAGTTATTGCCAATCGCATTACGCTGAAAGGAGAAATAATATGACAATACTTCAACTTAGTTGGAAATATTTGAAGGTAAAACCCCTCAGCACCGGGTTAAATATCCTTTTATTGGCCTTAGGCCTTTCCATTATCACAGTATTGATTCTCATTCAGGATCAATTTGAAAACAAGATGAACAAAGATGCCGCCGGGGTAGATTTGGTGATTGGGGCTAAAGGCAGCCCCCTTCAATTGGTGCTTTCATCCGTTTATCATATAGATTTTCCCACCGGCAATATTGACATGGCAGAAGCCGAAGCAGTTTCTAAAAACCGACTCATTAAAAATACAATTCCAATGGGTTTGGGGGATAATTATGAAGGCCATAGAATAGTGGGGACCAATCACGACTATTTATCCCTATACGATGTAGATTTCTCATCGGGAAAACCATGGGAAAAACCCTTTGAAGTAATTTTGGGGAGTAAGGTAGCTTCGCAAACAGGTTTTTCGGTAGGAGACAGCTTTGTGGGCTCTCATGGCATTGAATCTGCCAGCCATGAGCATGATGAACATCCCTATAAGGTGGTAGGGATACTACAACCCAAAGATAATGTGGTGGACCAATTGATTCTTACCAGTATCGAATCGGTATGGTATGCCCATGATGAGGACGTTGCTCATGAAAAACATGAACAGGACGTTGCCAAAACCGGTTTCCCCCAAACGGAAGTGGACAGGGAGGTGACCAGCTTATTGGTGCAATATAGAAACCCGATTGCTGCGGTTCAACTGCCAAGATTCATCAACAGTAGAAGTGCCCTGCAGGCAGCTTCACCCTCATTTGAAATTTCGAGGTTATTTGAACTTCTGGGGATAGGAATTTCGTTAATCCAGGGGTTGGCATTGATAATCATTGGAATATCCGGTTTGGGTATTTTCATCGCCTTGTATAACTCCCTCAAGGAAAGGAAATACGACTTAGCTGTAATGCGTTCCATTGGAGCATCTAAAGGTCAGTTGTTCCTTTTAATTCTTTTGGAAGGATTATTGCTTACCTCAGTAGGTGCCGTGTTTGGATTGATGATAGGACACCTTTTTGTTTTCTTTTTGGTTTTTACCAATGAACAGGGTGCCCTTTCCAATTTACGGGCTGATATTTTTGTGATGCAGGAATGGTGGGTATTAGGGTATGCCCTGATGGTAGGTATTTTGGCCTCCCTGATACCCGCATGGAATGCCTATAAAACCGATATTGCAAAGCAGTTAACAAAATAAAAAATTAAATAATGAAATCTTATTTTCTTCTCCTTATAGTCATTATCTTTTCTTCACTAAACATAGCTGAAGCCCAGGAAAATGTCTGGAAAGATCTTTCGGACGTCACTTATAAAATAAGTGAGGATGAATTCGGGGAATTATATCTCCCTGTTTTTAGTGAGGATATTCAACAGTTGGAAGGAAAAGAAATTACCGCCGATGGCTACATTATTCCATTTGAAGGAATGTTTAAACCTGAGCACATTATTCTTTCATCCCTCCCCCTGGCAGAGTGTTTCTTTTGTGGCTCAGGAGGACCGGAAACGGTTATGGAAGTGATGTTGGATGATCCCATCAAATATACCTCCAAAAGGGTTCAGGTAAAAGGTAAATTAGTACTCAACGATAAAGATCCGGAAAAACTAATGTATATTTTAAAAGAAGCGCAATTGATTTCACCTTAAACCGATTAGATCGAAATCATAATTTGGTTTATTATAAATCCTTTTTCAAATCGGCTTCTTCCATCTCCATTTTTTTAAATGAATCCATCAGTTCCTGAGTGATATTTCCAGGTTTTCCAGAGCCAATCCTGGTATTATCAATAATGGTAATGGGTAAAATCCTTTTGGTGGTGGAACTGATAAAAACCTCATCAGCTGATAGCAAATCATCCATTCCGAAATCAGTTATATCGACGTTCCCGGCAATCTTCAGCACCTTATCTCTGGTTATTCCCTTTAAAATATCCCGTTTTGGGGTATAAATATTTCCGTTTTTAACCAAAAAGATATTACTTCTGGAGCTTTCTGAAACCCTCCCTTGTTGGTGATAAACTACATCTTCTGCTTGTTGCCCTTTCCAATCCTGACTTAACCAACAAGGAAAAGTATAATTGGTAGTTTTGATTTCGGCCATAGGCCTTACATATTCCACGCTGATCAATTTCACCCCTTTGGCATATTTTTCTTTGGAAGGCAGTAGGAGTGGTTCGCAGAAAATAAACAAATCGCCTTTGGCAGGAAGAAAATAATTTGGTGAAATACCTCCTGTCAATACCATTCTGATTCCGGCATCAAAGTGATCGTTCTTTTCAATGAGCTTGAAGATGATTTCTTTCAATCCCATGGCATCAAAATCCAAAGGTAGCCCGGCTTTCTCAGCAGAACCAACAAATCTCTCCAGGTAGCTTTCTAAAAATAGGGGATGGTAGCCCACTGTTCGGAAAAAATCAAATATGGCATAGCCCCGGATCAGTCCAATATCCAGGGGATGAACAGCAGCTTCCTTGCTTAGTTTAATTTCGGATTGTGCAAAACAATAGGGTTTCATTTTGTTTTATTACTAATAATTAATATTATTATATTGATCAATTTTAATTTTAAAAATAAAATTTTTATAAATTTCATTTTTTTTCTAGTAAAAATATTCGTCAAATGGTTAAAGTGTTTAACTTTGTTTATTGGCTGTATTAATAAATCTTTATGAACATGAATGTAAGATCTTTTGCCTTATTTCTATTACTACTTTCATTTTTATTATCCTGTAATCCAGGACAAAATGAGCAACAAAAATTAAAAGATGAAGTGATTGCCATTCATGATGAGGTGATGCCTAAAATCGGTAACCTGAAAAGTTTTCAAAAGGACTTGATGGAAAAAGCAAACGAACTGGAAAAAGGGCAAGGAGCGGATAGCGTACAGATTGATACGTTGCGTTCAACGGCAAATGACTGCGAAGAAGCCTATAATAACATGTTTGTTTGGATGAGGCAATTTCAGAATGATTATGGAGAGATGACCGAAGAGGAAATTCAGGACTATTTGAAAAATCAGTTAATTAAAGTGGAAAAAGTAAACCAGGACATTAAATTGGCCTTAGATCATGCTGATTCCCTGCTTTCAGTTAATTACTGATTGGAGAAGGATCCTCCAGAGATGCATCAACGGTTTCCAAATCGATTAAACCTTTATTATTTCCCCAAACATTGTAAATGTAGGTGGCGATCTGTGCAATTTCCAGCTTTGTCAGTCTGGGATTGGATGGCATGGGTTGGTTATAGGCTTTCCCGTTAACCATAATCTCTCCCTTTATTCCATTTTTGATAACGTATAGCGTGTTTTTCACATCATTAAGCATATAATCTGCACCGGCTAAAGGAGGGATCAGTTGTTTCAGACCGGAACCATCTTTCTGGTGGCAATTGCTGCAATATTGGAGATACAGGTTTTGACCCTCAACAGCGTATTGTCTTGTTTTTAAGTCATCTATTCCCTG
>JBBDSB010000204.1:0-1437 GCA_040905205.1 Cyclobacteriaceae bacterium | reverse complement strand
CGTGGAATAATATGATCCACAACAACCCCTTCACTTACAATTTCCCATTGGTTGCAAAGTTCACAGATTGGATTGAATGTAGTGCTTTCTCAGGCTTAACCAATCCTTTTTTCTGTAAAAGTCGGTGTCATGTAAAGATTACTTTGTACATTTTTAATAGTGTCCTTTCGCGTGGTGAACCACTACTATAGTTTCCAACACTTCGTAAACCAGCCGATGCTCGCTGTTTATCCTGCGAGACCAGAAACCAGAAAGGTTATGCTTAAGCGGTTCAGGCTTTCCTGTTCCGGTAAAAGGATGTTCGGTCAATTCTTCTAATAGGACAGCTATTTTGTTCAAAAGAGATTTGTTGCCCGTTTTCTTGTGATAGGCAATATGTTTCTGCGCCAGCTTGGTAAAGTCTAAGCGGTATGTCATTCCAGGCCCAGAAAACCTTTTATATCTTTTTTCTCAAGACTTATAAACTCACCCTTTTTGTACTGTTCTCTGCTTTCATCAATTTTAGCTATAAACTCAGGATCAATGGGCTTTTCTTTAGTTATCTCAAATTTCATTTTAAGTGCTTTGGCAAAAGCCTTCAGGGCGTTTTCCTGTTCCTTTGTTTCGGTATGGATGATAAAAGTATTGTTCATATCTCGTTAAAATTTTTAAGCGAAATTTTATTATTGTTTTGAAATAAAAGACCAAGCCATTCATATTTGCCTTATTATGATCTACCCTAAAGACACAAATTCCTGTACCAGCCTTCTTTTCACTTTGGGGCAAATCATTTGCCAAATGCTGATTTTTTACTTCTTACTTTACCTATTGTTTTAGGATTAATTGGATGATCTTCAATTAGTAACTCAAAAATACAGTAAAAAGATCCTAAAAGAAAAATGGTGCAAAGAATAATTCCACCCCTTATGGTTCTTTGAAAATGACCACTCTTGGAATTCGAACCCGCGTCCAGATTCCCCCGAAAAAAGACTAGGGCAGGCTACCCCGACCTCCGGTGCGGGGCAAGTTATGTCCGTTAAAAATCAAATTATAATCAGATGAAATAGTAGGGGTAATTTGTTATCCGGTAAATGAAAAATTCTTTGAAGTAAGTCCAAAATACCAGACCATCAGTGTACAGTTAAAGTGATTTTTTTAGGGGTATTCCTTTATAAGCCATTCTGCCGGTATTTTCAGTAACTGACTGAATTTTCTGATCATGGTCAAATGACAGTGACTGCTTATAATTCAGCACCTTGCTGATAGTACCCCGGTCACCGTAGGCCTTTGCCAGGGTGGCAGCATTATAACCAAAATCCCCCATCCGGATTTTGATCAATTCGACTGGATCTACTTCCGGCAAATCCCAAAGGTTTCTTTCGTATTGGGCAATCAGATAGACCAAAAGCATTTTTTCCTTATGTGCTTCCGAACCTTTTTCCGCATCTTTTAGCTCCT
>JBBDSB010000203.1:7155-8636 GCA_040905205.1 Cyclobacteriaceae bacterium | reverse complement strand
GTTAATAGGACCATTTAACAAAAAAATTTGGAAACCTGAAAGTTCCTCCTCTGCTTTTTCATCAATAAAATCATCATCCAAAGCGGTTTTCAATTGTTTTATCTTACCCGCAGGTAGTTTTTTTACCAAGTCCAACAATTGTTCGAAGCCAATATCTACTGTTATTTCCATTTTCGCCTGATTTATGGCTCTAAAATAACTTAAAAAGAGGGAAATACAATAAAGATAGTCTCAGATGATGATCTATTTGGGTTAGGTGCTTCATTATTCTGACCTGAATCGCAACCAATGGGTCCATGACAATGCGCATATTCAGACCCAAACCAGAAAGCTGAAAAGAAATTTTCCCTTAGACATTGATATTTGGAACCATGTATTGGTTAACGACTTGATCATTGTTACCAACGATTATGATTTTCTGAATCTCTCCAATGTGAAAGTATTTCCGCCAAAAGTGGTTTTATTAAGAAAGGGCAATCAAGGCATTGTCTTTTTGGAGCAATTGCTGATCAAACACAATGGGGAACCATCCCACTACTGGATCAGCCTGGATCTATTTTTCGGTAGGCTTCCACTACGGCCAATTCCCCCTCTTTACCCCCTTTGCTTTTTCCATGTTCCAAACCCAAAAATCCCCTGTATCCCTTATCATGGATATGTTTGAGCAGATTCACATAATTGATTTCACCTGAAGTAGGTTCAAAACGGCCTGGTGTATCCCCAATTTGAAAGTAGGCAATTTCATCCCATGCATAATCTATTGTAGGCATCAGATTCCCTTCCTGAATCTGAACATGGTAAATATCAAAAAGCAATTTCAAACTCGGACTACCAACTGCTTTTGCCAAAGCATAGGCCTGAGGTACCGTATGCAAAAACATGCCGGGATGGTTGATTTTGTGGTTCATGGTTTCCATGACCATGATCAATCCATGAGGTTCATAAATTTCCGCAACTCTTTTAAGCAGTTCAATGGCATTGGCTGATTGAAAATCCCAAGGTAATTTCGGGTCAGCGACACCCAGGACATTATGTATGTACTTGGTATTCATCCGTTTTGCTATTTCTACAGAAGCCCTTACTTCCTTCAGCACATTTTCGCGGACAGCGGCATCCCTGCCTGCAAAGGTAACCTCCTTAAAGTTCATGGTACCCACAAACTGTCCAAACTCCATGCCCAGCTTTTGGAGGGTTTGGCTGATAAGTTCATGTTCCTCCACGGGCCTGTTTTTCAGATAGGTATTTTCCCAAGCCCTAAAACCATGGTCATATCCCCATCTGATCTGATCATCAAGGCTTTTCCCGGCCACCTGGGCAAAAATCCCAAACTCCGGAGCAAATTTCATATTGAAGGGTGTGGCCAATGGGGCATCCTCCAATGGAATTTGTTTTTCAGGAAGGGTAAATCCCGCCATTGCGGCAGTTCCTGCTATCAGTCCATTTTTAAAAAAGGATCTTCTTTTCATTTGTTGGTAATTTCA
>JBBDSB010000203.1:5585-7055 GCA_040905205.1 Cyclobacteriaceae bacterium | reverse complement strand
ATTTCAGGTTGAGTTTTTTAAAGCCCAGTTAATATTCAATTTGTAGATTTTGATAACTTTTCAAAATACCTTACTGCTTCCTGAACATCGGCCAGATTATCCTCCATTTTATGTTCACATTCCACATATACCTCTCCATTGAAATTCTGGCGTTTCAGTTCTTTTACCACTTTCTCAAAATCAATAATCCCGGTTCCCACCATTACATCTTTGGCCTTCTGATGATTTCCATCCAAGTCCTTTAGATGAATGCTAAGCAGTTGTCCTTCCAGCTTTTTTAGACAGGCAATGGGATCAAGACCACTTCTTGCCCAATGTCCCAAATCCCCACACGCTTTGAAATTCGGATGGTTTTTTTGGGCCGACAAAACAGAATCCGGATGCCAATAAATACTTCCTGCTTCTTTGGAATGTTGATGAAGGGCTATTTTTATGCCATAATTACCCGCCATTTCATCCACCATATCCCAATCCTTCCTTTCCGGTTCGCAAACCAGGTATTGGACATTCAATGTCTGGGCCATGTCAAAAAATGCTTTCCAACCCTCTTTATCCTTTGCGCCCCCCACATACATGGATTTCATGGTCAAATCCTTTTTGTTTAAATTGTTTTTTACCTTTTGGATTTCTTCCGGGGATAATGCCGCCATGGTTTTATCTCCGAAATCTTTTCCCATTTTATGAAAATGAAAGCCCTCCACAAATTTCACTCCTGTAGTTTCGGCTTTTTCCAAAGTGGTTACAAATGGAAACCTGTTAAAGGAATACAAGGCAACGCCGATGTTCCAATCCAGTTGATTAGGTGCTTTTTCTTTGGATTGCCCCACCAGGAACATACTCATTAGGAAAAACAACAAAAACGGAATAGCGATAAAAAACCAATGTTTTTTCATATTCTTTGGGTTTAAAGATTTTTCAATAATCTGTAATATAAACTCTTTATTCTAGATTGCGAATGTAAGCGATCAAGTCAGCCATCTCCTGCTGGTCAACCTGCCCGGCGAGGCCGGGCATCAAGGACATATTTAGACCTTGTATAGCCCTTATTTCCTGTCGGTTTATCGATTTTTCAATTCCTGGAGAAGTTCTTAGGCTGATGGCCGCAGAAGTCTCGTTCATGATCATTCCCTGCACCTTTTCACCATCGTTCAAGGTTACTTCCCATAAATCATAACCAGGGGCAATGGATAAATTGGGGTCCAGAATATTTGCCATTAAATCTTTGGGGTGCCAGTTATGGACCGTGCCGAGGTCTGGTCCGAATGCTACCCCGTTTTTCCCTCTAAATTGATGGCAAAGGGCACAATTCTCCATATATACGGTTTTTCCTGCCTGAAGATCCCCCTCCAGTTCCAGTGCTTTTTGATATTGTCGGTTAACCTCCTCTCCTTCGTCCTTGGTCAAAAGGTCCCTGGCCCGCATCCGCAGGTCCAAATCGGAATGGTTCATTAACTGAACCCTTTGTTTCCA
>JBBDSB010000203.1:0-5485 GCA_040905205.1 Cyclobacteriaceae bacterium | reverse complement strand
AGCGATTTGGCCAATAAATCCCTGGCCTTGTCCACGTCGTCTCCGGCAACCATCATTGAAGTAAGCCTTGAAACCAGGTTTCCATAAGCAGGTTGAGAAGGTTCAAAGCGACTTAAAACAGTGTTCAATAAAGGTACAGTTTGGGAGGACGATGCGGATAGGGCGGCTATTTGAACCCAATCATCGTCCAGGTCTTCAAATAGCAATTCCTCGGTAACCTCGGCAGATTGTGGACTATCCAAAAACCCGATGGTACAAAGCAATTGAAATCTTACTCTTGGATTTGGATCATCTTTTAGTTGAAATAATTGGGTTCCCAGCTCCGGAGATGCTGCCAAGTGCAATTCTGCCAACTTAATCGCATTTTCCCTGATACCTGCCTCAGGATCCTTCAATGCTTCCATGATCAGGGCTGGTTCCAAACTTGCCAACCCCTCAAGTGTCCATAATGCGTGCAGGCGGCCCTCGGGGAAGCTCCCTGTTTTTGCCAAGGATTCCAAATCGGGGATAACTTCAGTATCCCCCGCATCCACAAGCATCCTTTGGGCATTTGTACGCCACCAGATATTGGGATTTGAAAGGTAATTGACCCATTCTTTGGGGCTTTTGTTTCCAAAATCCAACCCCTCAGTCCAGTCAGCTTTGCCGGTGCCTTTTGGTGTAATCCGGTAAATTCTCCCCATATTTACCCCATCATAAAGCCCTCCCTCTTCCACGGCCTCATCAGACATCCATTCAGGATGTTCGATGATCCTTCTGTAATAATCCAGGACGTAAAGCCCTCCATCCGGCCCGACATACATATTAACAGGCCGGGACCAGGAATCCTTTGAGGCCAGGAATTCTTTGTTGTCTCTGTGCCTTTTGGCGACAAAACTTGCTCCCTTTTCTTCCAAAATATCCACATGAACCAAATTACTTACCGACTCGGCCACAAAAACCGCCTTATTATTAAAAGGTGGGGGGAAATTTCCTCCCAAATAAGCCGTGATCCCACTTGAGGAAGTAGTCAAACCAAGTGGAGTGAAAAGCTGTCGGTCCGGATTGGTCGTAATCTGGAAAACTTCAGTTTCATTTCCATGGTCAGAAATGGATTCACTGGCGTTGGAAACCAAAAGATCCGGGTTGCGGGCCAGGTAGGAAGCCCCTAATACTTCATGGTAGAGATGATTTTGATTATGGGTCAGCAAATACCTTCCCCACCGATCGAAGGTATGGCCAAACTGGGTTCTACTTGAAGCCATTTCCATCTTCTTAGAATCTGGTCTGAACCTCACAGAGCGACCATTGGCATTTTTTGGTAAGGTTGGTCCTTCCTTGCTTTCATAAAATATTATTTCACTTCCCCGGTCGCCGAATAAATCTTCATACTTCCGGGTTCCAATATGGCCCAAATGCGCCAAATGTATCCAGTTATCCAAACCATACACCGGATTGTTGACATTCACATGGGGGTTGGACAAAGAAAAGCCGGTCAGTACGGTATCTCTCACATCGGCCATTCCATCTCCATCGGTATCTTCCAGGTACAAAACATTGGGCGCATCTGTAACCAAAAATCCATTTTTCCAGCGCAAAATCCCATTGGGAAGCATTAAGTCTTCCGCAAAAATGATACTATCATCCATAATTCCATCTCCATCCCTGTCAATAAGTTGCCTAACTCTCCCCGTCCCACTTTTATCAATAGGATACCCTGGCATCTCAACGACATACAGACGTCCAAATTCATCTATTTCCATATCCACGGGATCAGCAACCATTGGCTCATGGGCGATTAATTCCATTTGAAAACCCTCTTCCAACTCGAAGGTAGCTAATGCTTCATCATAGGGCACAGAACCTTTACTTGAAGGCTCATTTAATTCTTTTTCACAGCCTATGGTTAAAAAAAGTGTTCCAATAATTAATAAGGTATAGCAAAATTTAAAATTGATTCTTTTCATCAGGTTCTTTTAGCAATCGAAATTATGGATTGTAATTAAGCGGTTTAGAGGTTTCTTTTAATTTCAAGTTGGCCTTCTTCTGACCAGAAGCTGTCTATGATTTCCAGCGTTCTGTCCACCAAAACCTGTCCTCCTTCGGCCCCCACCACATTACTTTGACAAACCGCGCTGTAGCCTCCACCACCAATGGCTTTTTCTGTTGGCAAATACGTGCCCGGGCCGGCCAGTTGGATCACAAAAGTTTGAACTGCCTTACTCCTTGCCTGAATCCGTATGCCATAATCTGTAAACATCTCAAACTGGTTGGTACATATGGCGGCATCCCCCAACCTCAAAACATGGATCTCTGTTTCATACATTAAATCCGGATTTTTCTGCTGTTCATTGTACCTCTTGAGAACATCTCCATACCAAGTCATTTTTGCATACAACTGGGGAGCTTTACTTGGATCAGCTGCAATTTGAGCCGCACAGTCCTCGGAGACTTTTTTTGATTCTATATATTCTTCTTTTGTAATCTTCCTCATGGGTAGTGGAAGGTTTTCGGCTTCATGGAAAAACACCACATCGGTTTGTTGGTCATTTTTAACGATTTCATAGGTGTCTTCGGCTGCCCGTATGATCCGCTTGGCAATGTCATCCATTCGGGATTTGTTGGAAAGTTCCTGCATGCGGGCTTCGCCTGCCTTGCGATACATACTATGAGGGGATTGATCACCGGCAGCACCTATCCAACCCAAAACATTGAGGTCAGCTCCAAATCGTTTTTGAAGCGCCATGCGAACAGGATGCCAATAATCCGCATTTACAGTGGTTTTATGCTCGAATTCCTGGGCAGGACAGGCCACATCAATACTCATGGCAATCAGTTTCCCTTTCGCATCCCAGAAGAACAATGAATTGATATCATGGTCCTCATATCCTTCCAAGCTTTGAAAATCAGGTCGATTGGTATTACCATACATGACACTGGTACCATCGGCATATACCGCCCGGCGGTTATACCCCACTGCTGCACGATCCAGGCCCCAGGTGACGCTTCCCCTGGTACGGTTATTCCATGCCTTCTCAATGGCATCCGCCACATTTCTGGTAAATAAATCCCTGTAATCCTTGACTTTGGAGACCCCTTCTTCCGGAATGGGATATAAAAAAGAGGATTCATCCGGGTTGTCTTCCAAGACTGGCGCGGTATGGGTATGGGTGGCACTTAAAATGATTTTGTTAACATTAAACCCCGGAAGACGCCGGCCAACTTCCTCCCTTAATTCCCTTCGCAATTGAGCGGAGATATAGACCAGATCGCAGGAAACAAATACGGCTGTATCCAGACCCTTATCCCCATTTCGGGATTCTATGGCCACAACAGCGGCATATAAGGGTGTATCTGCCCTTTCCGCAATTCTCATATGAAACTGACCCATAAGGGCCACCGGTAATTCAGGACTGATATCGGCAGTAGCAGCTCCCAAATACAAGTCAGAAGCCTGAACCGGTAATTTTGTCAATAAAGCAACGACGATCAAGATACAAATACGGTTCATCATTATTTTAATTTATCTTTCCAAACATTTATTAATCAGCCCAAAGGCCTTCAATCAAATCCACGGTTCGGTCCACCAAAACCTGGCCTCCCTCAGGCCCTATCAGGGTACTGTGAATCACTGCACTGTAGGCACCCCCATGAACGGCTTTGGTCGTAGGTAAATATGATCCCCAATCCGGGCTGCCGGTAAGTTGGACCACGAATGTCTGAAGTGCTTTACTTCTGGCCATAATTCTGATGCCAAAATCCGAAAACAGTTCAAATTCGTTGGTGCAAATGGCGATGTCACCCAGACGGATTACATGTAATTCCATGTCATACATGGGGTTGGGATGATCTTTTTGCTTTTGGTACCTTTTGACGGTTGCTTCCTGCCACTTCATCCGGCGGTACAACCTATCCGAAGCTTTGGGATCATCGGCTATTTGCTTTTTGGCATCCATGACAAAGGCATTGGCATCCAGGTAATCCCTTTCGGTGACCCACCTTTCCGGCAGGGGCAACATTTCAACATGGTGCTTAAAAACCGGTGTAGCCTCTTTCTCTGTTTTGACTGCATCATAAGATTCTTCAACTGCGAGGATGATTCTCCTTGCCAATTCCTCCATTCTGCTTAAATTTCTCAATTCCCGCATCCTGTCATCTGCAGCTTTTCTATAACGTAAGTGAGGCATCAGATCCCCAGCCGCCGCAATCCATCCCAGGACACAGACCTCTTCACCGAATTTTTCCCGAATACCCTCACGGACCGGGTGCCAGTAATCCGCATTCACCGCATGCCTTCCCCCCACTTCCTGTGAGGGGCTTGCCACTCCGATAACCATAGAGATCAACTTTCCGCTTTTATTCCAAAAAAACAGGGAATTGATGTCATGGTCCTCTGATCCTTCCAGATTTCTGAATTCCCGTAAATTTGTTTTGCTGCTCATCCCCGAAGTTCCATCAGAATAGGATATTCTACGGTTGTAGCCAGCTACGGCATAACTCAAGCCCCACGCAACGCTTCCTTCCTCCCGGCTATTCCAGGCATTTACAATACCATTTGTGATTCTTTCCACAAAAAATTTCCTGTATTGGTTCACCTGGGTGACCCCTTCTTTGGGGATCCAATATTCCCCCTCCTCAGCCAATACCGGAGCGGTATGGGTATGGGTCGCATTTAAAAATATTTTGCTTACATCCATTCCGGGAAGCCTTTGCTTTACTGATACCCTAAGTTGTTGGATCAAATCAGTAGGGATGTATAAAACATCACAGGAAACCATTACGGCGAGTTCTTCAGTTTGGTTATCGGTTTTTGTTTCCAGCACCAAAACATTGGCGGTAAGCGGTGTTTCCGCCTCCTCCGCAATTCTTAGGTGAAATTGACCTGTTACCGCAATGGGTAATTCTGGCGTGATGTCTACAGATTGTGCCCCAATATATATTTGGGAACCCAAAAGAGGTTGACAAAACAATACTATCCATAAAAAAAAGGCGATAAAATATTTTTTTGCAAAAGCCATCCATTTCAAAGGTTTAAAGATTAATAAGTTTAAATATTGCAAAAATTTTAATCGGACCATAGCTCATTGATCATTTTAACAGTATGATCCACCAAAACCTGACCTCCCTCGGGTCCTACCCTGTTGCTTTCCACAATGGCAGAATAGTGCCCACCTTTCAACGCTTCCTCGGTAGCCAGGTAAGTACCCGGTCCCACTAATTGTAAAATAAAAGTTTGCATCGCTTCGCTCCTTGCTTTGATTTGAATCCCAAAATCGGTAAACATTTCAAAAGGATTGGTGCAGATCACCACATCCCCAAGGCGCAGGGCATGGATTTCAACCGGGTACATAGGGTTGGGGACTGATTGTTGGGTTTCGAATCGCTTTACCACCTCATCATAAAAGGCAATGCGTCTGCTGAATTCAACCGCCCTTACCTTATCATTGAGATCCTCATCCCTCATTTTTTTGGAATGGTGGTATTCCTCATGGGTCACCATCCGCAT
>JBBDSB010000202.1:3894-8636 GCA_040905205.1 Cyclobacteriaceae bacterium | reverse complement strand
ATTCCTATTAGGATATTGGCATCTAAACCATCTACCCGAAAATTTGTGGTATTAAAGATCCGGGTATCTACATTGCAATTTAATTTTACCCGGTTGAACGATAAGAGTTTTGCTTCGAAAGCATCCCTCATTTTTTTGATTTTTATTTCGTTTTCTATACATCTCTTTTTCTGCGAGTTTGCAGGCCATTCCCAATCCAATAATTCCCGGAACATTAAGTGTACCACTTCTTAATCCGTATTCATGTCTTCCTCCATGGTTCTGTGTAGATATCTTTATCCGTTTTTGTCTTTGTCCAATATAAAGTGCCCCAATTCCCTTAGGTCCATACATTTTATGGGCACTAAGGCTCAATAGATCAATACCCATATCTTCGACATTTACAGATATTTTACCAACGGATTGGGTGCCATCGGACATAAAAATAGCTCCTTTTTCATGAGCTAGGTCTGCAATTTTTTTGATCGGTTGTACTACTCCTGTTTCATTGTTTACATGCATAGCCGATACCAAAATGGTGTCCTCCCTAATGGCTTTTTTCACTACTTCTAAATCTACCAATCCATTTGATTGCACTGGCAAATAAGAGACTTCAAAACCTTTTGTTTCAAGGTATTTGCAGTTGTCCAAAACAGCACTGTGTTCAGTAGATACAGTTACGATATGATTGCCTTTATTTAAATAAGTTTCAGCTACGCCTTTTATGGCCAGGTTGATGGCCTCAGTAGCGCCACTAGTAAAAACGATATTATTAGGTTCTGCCCCAATCAGGTCAGCCGCCTGTTTTCTAGCCTTTTTGACTGCTTCATTTGCCGTCATTCCAAAATGATGGGTGGACGATGCATTTGCAAAATTATAGGTCATATAGGGCATCATTGCCTCCAAAACAATGGGATCCAAAGGCGTGGTGGCATTATTGTCCAGGTATATTAAATTTTCTGTCATTTTATCCTTAAAGTAAGGGAAAGTCATTTAACAGGCAAAAGGTAAATGAATAATTATCATTAGCCAGCTGTTTATTTGAAAAAAAAGATTTTTTGGGTGATTGAAAATATGCGAATTAAACCAATAAAATTAAGTGATTTATCTGATAATTAAGGTAAATGGAAACCTGGTCTGCTGAATAATTAAAGAAAATAACCCCTCTAAAATCTGAAAATAAAATGAGTTCCTTTAACATTTAGAAACTGTATATCCCATTTAATGGCACTTAATCAAAGATTTTGGATCCAGGCACCTCGGGGAATGGACCTAAATCATGCCTATACTTAGCAAGTAATAACCTAGTGTCAAGTCAAGCCTAAACTTACGGGTAATCCGGGGCCTCTTTTGAGCTACCTCAGCGTTACAAAAAGCCTCACATAGCTATGGCCATGCTCGTTTTTTGTGCCTTGACCTAACTCAAAATCCACTACCGCCCTTCCCGTCATTCAATCGTTGGCATGACACTAGAACCCACTCAAAGGGAACCAAATTTTTATGGACAAATGACTGCAAAAAAACCATGCGTTTGTCAATAATTGTTAATAATTCTATCAATAAATGCCAAGTAACAAGGGGGTATTATTTCAAAACCACCTTGGTGCATTTTTAGAAAAGGAGTACGAATTTGGGATATTGAGTTTAAATAGTGCAGTGTTTCCAGCAAATTGAACTTCTCGAGAAATTCGAGCAGTTCAAATAAGAGGGTAAACGCAAATAGACCTTTCCACCTGAATTTCATTTACGGATGGCCATTGCAAATGGCCTTTTTGCAATTGGATTTTCAAATAACATTCTCGTAGATATCAGGGAGAAATTACAAATTTCACCCAGCCAGATTGATGATCTGAATATTCGATGGTTTGATTAATTAGTAAGGGGTTAAAAACTAAACAGTTAAACAATTAACCGATTAAACCATTAAACCATTACGGATCCACCATCAATAAACCCACACAAACTCGAAGAAAGGTCATCAACTGATACGAAAATCAAACCTATCGACCCATCGACTTATAGACCAATCAACCTATCGACCTATCATGGTCCCGTTTTTTCCCAAATGTCTTTCGAACAATTTTTTTTCTCCGTAATTTAAATGCGTATCAAAAATAAGAACAATGAAACCAAGCATCACTGTACTCACACTGGGCGTAAACGATTTGGAAAGGGCGGTTCGCTTTTACCGTGACGGCCTGGGTTTTCCTACAAAAGGCATCGAAGGACAGGAATATGATCATGGGTCTGTGAAAAAGGATTACCAATATGGATTTGAAAAATTGGAGGTCTGGCAAAGCGCACGAGAATTGGTCAAAGAAATTTATTTAATTTCGAATCAATTCCATCCGAAGAAAAATTTGGACTTACAAGTCAGCTTAGAAAAGCAGCCATATCCGTAGGTAGCAACAATGCTGAAGGAAGTACCCGATGGAGCAAAAAGGACCAAGCCAGATATTATGAAATCGCATTTGGAAGTTTGATGGAAGTACTAAACCAACTTATTCTTGCTGAGGACCTGGAATACATGAACCCTGGTAAGAGGGGATCCCTGAGACCGAAGATAGACAATATAGGGAGAATGCTGAATTCTCTTTATCAATCAACGAAGTTGTAACGCCGATGAGTCGATAAGTGGATCTGATTCTCTATTCTTTACGCACCCAAACCTATAGACCCATAGACTTATCGACTAAAATAATTATACCTGTCGGACTTCAGGAAAACCCCGGCAGAAAAATTGAAAACCATCCTGAGGGAACCGGTGAAATGAAAAGGTTTACCAAGAACTTTAATTCAATTAACTTTTCGGGTAAATAAACTTGAATGATTAGAAATGATAGACCTTATCGGTGACATTCACGGGTATAGTGATCAATTGGAAGCCTTGCTCAACAAGCTGGGATATAAGAAGAAAGGAAGGACCTATTTTCATCCGGAAAGGAGGGTGCTTTTTTTAGGCGACTACATCAACAAAGGGCCAAAAATCAAAGAAACACTGGAAATCGTAAAGGCCATGACAGACCAGGGTTCAGCAATCGCTTTAATGGGAAACCATGAGTACAATGCCATCCGGAACGTTTTTAGCATAGAAAATGAGGACATGCCGGTTGAATCAAACTATCAGTGTGAGGAAACCTTGGCTGCATTTAAATACAACAGGAAGGAGTTTAATTACTATGTGGATTGGTTCAAAAGCCTGCCCCTTTTTTATGAAAACAAATATTTTCGTGCCGTACATGCCTGTTGGGACCCTGGGCATATTGCCTTGTTGAGAAAAAAACTGTCAGGAAAAATACCTACCGGGGAATTGATCAGGGATACCACGGCGGGGCTTCGATTGAACAGGGCCCTTACAGAGACCCTCACAGGGAAGGATTTGTTTTTGCCCAACACAGCTCTATTTCGGGAAAAGGGCATAGGAGCAGGGGCCAGCATCAGGATCAAATGGTGGGAAGACCCCTCTCAAATGAGCTATAAAAATATCAGTGTGGATCGTTTGGATAATTTACCCGATATTCCAGTGGATTTGTCCCTGATAAAAAACAGGCAATATTACGGGGAAGATGAAAAACCGGTGTTTTTTGGCCATTATGGCCGTGCAAGGTATTCCTCCATCATCCGCCATAACCTGTGTTGTCTGGACTTTGCTGTAGCCAATGGTGGAGCCTTAGCTGCTTATAGAATGGATCAGGCATCCAGGCTAAATAATGAAAAACTGGTAACTGTTTGAAAAGAATTTTCGGGTGAAAGGGGGTTAATGCTTTTAAATTTTTTCTTTATCTTCCCTTTCTCAACCAATGAACCTAAAAATGAACAGAAGAAGCTTCCATAAAAAAACTTTGCAATCCCTGGCCCTGGCCGGAGTCGCACCTTATGTCTCCGCTTTTACCAACCCACAAAGTAGCGTCAGGCTTGGAGGACCCCTCTACCAAAAGTACCAATCGCCTGAGGATTGGGTGGCTGCCCTAAAAAGCAAAAATTACAGGGCAGCTTACTGTCCCGTCAATACGGATGCCAAGACCGATGAAATCATGGCCTATGAACAGGCTGCCAAAAAAGCCGATATTGTCATTGCAGAGGTAGGCGCCTGGAGCAATCCCATCAGTCCGAATGCCAAAATGGCCAGCGAATCCTTTGAAAAATGTGTGAAGTCACTGGCCCTGGCAGATGAGATCGGTGCCAACTGTTGTGTAAACATCAGCGGGTCCAAAAATGGGAAGCATTGGGCAGGACCTCACAAAGACAATTTGACCCAAGCAACTTTTGATGAGATTGTGCAAGTTTCACGTAAAATATTAAAGGAAGTCAATCCAAAACGAACCTATTTTGCCTTGGAACCCATGCCCTGGGCCTATCCTGATTCTGCAGATCACTATTTAAGATTATTAAAGGCGATTGATCATCCCCGGTTTGGAGTGCATATGGATCCCATGAACCTTATCATAACGCCAACCTTGTTTTATGAAAACGCAGCACTGATCAAGGAATGTTTTAAAAAGTTGGGTCCCCATATCCGAAGCTGCCATGGAAAGGATATTGTGATCAAAGAAGATTATTACATGCCACAGTTTACCGAAGTAAGACCGGGCTTGGGTGTGCTCGATTACCAGGTGTTTTTAAAAGAAGTCAGCCAACTGTCCGATATTCCCTTAATGATGGAACACCTGGCTTCGGAAGATGAATATGACAAAGCGGCAGCTTATATCAGGGGGGAAGGAAAAAAGGTCGGCATCACTGCCTGATGCTGATGGTGTGATGGT
>JBBDSB010000202.1:0-3794 GCA_040905205.1 Cyclobacteriaceae bacterium | reverse complement strand
GATGGTTATCCGATGGTTTGAGAATATAAGGTGGATAGGTGGATCGAGTCCCTACCTATCGACCAATAGACCTAGCCAATAAACCAACCGCCTTCAATATCCGTCAGGTAAAGACGGACTCTTAGGGAGCCTCCGATGAGCAAGGTGGAATCTGAAACCACCTCAAAAGCCTTAAGCTGGCCAACAGCATTGGGACCATCCAAATCAAATCGGACCTTAAAATCCTCTCCCTTCTCAGAAAGGGCATAAAACTCCAGTTCATTGATAGTTACGTAAGCAAATCCCCCTCACCCCCTTGTTAAGGGGGATTTAGTTTTTTCAAGGCTGGCCGATCTGACTTGATTTGCATTCCGATTGGCCGGTTAAATGGTGCACAATCAGCATTCCCTTTTCATTTCAGCAAATCCCCCTTTTTAAGGGGGCAAGAGCCTGTCCCGGCCAGAGTCGGGAGGGATTTTGACGGGAATAATAAGTTTTAACCTAACTAACCATAAAAACTTGTCCTGGGAACACCGTTTTTAAATTCCCAGTCATCAATAAATGCCCCAATTTCCTGAAGAACAATAGGCATGGATTTCTTTACATCGCTATCCAAAAATCGTAGAAAACATAAGCCCATATTTTCCAATAGCAGTTGCCGGCTTTGATCTTCAACAACAGACTCAGCATAAAAGTGGCTTTCTCCATCTATTGCGATAACCAATCTTAATTTCCTGCAATAGAAATCTACTATATAATCTCCTAGTGGTTTCTGTCTGTTAAAAGCATACCCTCGAAATTGACTGGCTTTTAGTTTTTGCCAAAGTAAAACCTCGGATAGCGTAGAATGAGATCTTAAGTCTCTTGAGAATTCTTTCAAATTTTTGTTGTAGCAAACAAAACGCATGATTTAATTAAAAAATTATGGTTTAAATTACTGGATTCTTCTCTTTAAAATTTGTTTCAGGGTTTAAAATTATATTTCTACAAAATATCGTTTCAGTAAAAAATCCCCCTGCACCCCCTTTATAAAGGGGGATTTTGTGTACGGTGGGATTTATGTCTGCGTTCCCTGTTTAAAATACCCTTTGGCCCGGTCGTATGTATAACATCAGCTTCAAAACCTCAGCATCGGCAAATTTATGTTTGCGAAAGAAATCCCCCTTGCCCCCTTGTTAAGGGGGAATTGGAACCTTTCGGATTACCAGTTACGGTACTACTTTTGGCCGGATCATATTATTAGGTCCAGTACCTCTATTTGACTGCCAGTGCCAATTGCTGCTTTAAAAAATGGCTGAAATCCCGGATCCTTTCCGTGTCGTGGTATTTTAGGGCCGTTACGGAAAACTGATAGGCAGCAAGGGGGTTGCCTTCATTGAAATACCGGATGGACTGGTTAAAATATTGCAGCCCCAGCAGGTTTTGAAGATTAATCGTTCGGTAAATTTCAGGTGATGCAAAGGACTGCTCATTTTGTACTCCTTCCCACAAAACCTTATTACCCTGTTCTTGTTTAAATTCACTTAGGTATTGTTCCATTCTCACCGGATCGGCTATAAAACCACCCTGAGGATCGGTGACTTCCAATAGCAAAATGCTTTCCCCCACCGTTACCTCCAAAAAAACGTGATAGGATGTTTCTTTTACTTCGTAAGAAAATTCAAAATGATCCAGGAGGGCAGCAAGAATCAACGAACCGCTGACACAGTCGTAAAGCCCCTGGTCCAGGGCATCCCGGTCCAAGGTAAATTGTTGGTATCGATGAAATAATTTTTGGTGGGCACGATAAAAAATATTTTTAACCATTTTTTCGCTTTGCCCTA
Source organism: Cyclobacteriaceae bacterium (assembly GCA_040905205.1). Classification (GTDB taxonomy): domain Bacteria; phylum Bacteroidota; class Bacteroidia; order Cytophagales; family Cyclobacteriaceae; genus Cyclobacterium. Next base: position 1,992 of record JBBDSB010000202.1, on the reverse strand, counting down.
ACCGCAAAAAATCATTGTTGAGTTTTTCCTGTAACCACCTAAAGTTTTCACTTTCCTCCAGCCATGAACTAAGCAGCTTTTCAGTTGGGTTGATACCCAAAATTTGGTTATTTTTTGCAACAGGTTCCAACTGTTTGCCGGGAATGGCTCCGGCAACATGATAAGAAAAAAACAAAATCCCGATCAGCAATGAAAGTTTCATTTTGCGCTTGAGTTAGCTGCATGTTAATACAAGTTAACAATTATTTAACATTGGCACAAAAAATCCCCCGGATAAAATACCCGGGGGAAGAATTTAAACTTAAAGCACTGATAGATGAATTAAAAAGAATAAGAGAAATTGAGGCTAATCCTTGTCCCTGGATTAAAGCTGGTGAAAATTTGATCTTCGGCATTGTAGGACTTGAAAACCTCCTGCCTTTTTTCATTGAGCAGGTTCTGTACATTCAGCCCGGCTTGTATTCTTTCATCCACCCCAAAGGTTTTGTTGACATTCAAGTTAAGGGCATGAAAAGGAACCGTATAGGTGTCCGTCCGGTTTCCAAAACCTATGTAATTGAGTGTTGGCCCTTGCACGTTGTAAAAAACACCTACTTCAAGACCAGACACAAAATTATTATAGGAGATGCCAGAGTTGATGATATATGGAGCCTGCCCGGCCATGTCCCTGGTTCTGGAGATTACCTGGCCTTCTTTTGCGGTAAGTTCCCTGGACCTCAATTCAGAAGGGGACATGGCAATACTTGACTCGGTCACTGTCGCATTGATGTTGAAGAAAAAGTTTTCAAGGCTGCTATCGATAAAGGACATGGACTTTCTCATTTCCAATTCCACTCCAAGGACACTGCCATTACCCACATTTCTGGGTTGGAACGCACCGGGATCCGACAAGAACTGCACCATTTCTATAGGTTTATCAAACGTTTTGTAAAAAGCACTTAAGGAAATCAATTGCCCTGCTGGTAGGAATTTTTCCCACCTCAGGTCAAAATTATTGATCCTTGTGGATTCCAATTGCCCGTTCCACAACACTTCTGAACCACCATCTGTGGTTTCCTGAAACAACCCCCCTACAAAGGTCCTTCCGGTAATGGGATCCAAAATTTCGGCAAAAGACATTTCTTTAAAGGATGGCCTTGCTATGGTCCTGGAAAAGGAAAACCTGAAATTTTGATTTTCATTTAAACCCTGTATCAAATTGATGGTTGGGAAAAAGTCCAAATCGTCCAAAACCCGCTCATTGTCGAATACTATGGTTTGGTTCTGATTGGTTCCCGTATAATATTGAGTGTATTTCTCTACCCTCAGACCAATGATGGCCTTTAGGTTTTTGTAAGGAGAAAATTCATCGTGTGCATACAGCCCTATATTAGTCAGGTTGGCATCAAAGCTGTTGGGGTTATTGGGGATAAACAAAGGATTGTACCGTACCCCGTTCCTGTTCTCCGCAGAAAAAAGATTTTCTTCTGCCAGGACCTGGTTTGGATCTCCCTGGAGTACCGTATTCCCCGTAGAAAATTGAAAATCCTGAATATTAAATTCCCGGTGCTTATAGGTATATGCCGTGCCAAACCTTAGTTTGGCGACTTTTCCGAAAAGGGAATGGTGATTGGTCAAATCCAGTTTCCCCACCAGGTTTTCTTCATCCAGGTTTCTCCAGATTCTCTGGGGCAGCCCTACTTCCGAAGAGATATTGTTGGTTGGCCTTCTGAACCTTAATACCCGCACATCAGGATCGTAAATTTTGGATGTGGTTGGTGATATTTTCCAGTTCAATTCCCAGTTACCCCCGCTCAAAAAATGGCTTCCGCTGATCAAAAGATTGGTCAGTTCCCTTTGACTGTACTCAATATTGTATTGATCTGCTTCGAATACAGCTCCCAAATTGGTATTTTCAAAATCAAAAATACCCACCTTGGATTCCCCATTTTGGAGCCTCAGTAGGTTGATTTTGTATTTTGAAAGCTCCGTTTTATAAGCTACTCCTACCAA
>JBBDSB010000201.1:5724-8668 GCA_040905205.1 Cyclobacteriaceae bacterium | reverse complement strand
GCCAATAGCCAACAGCCATCCTATAAACCCATAAACCAGGCATTTCTATTTGGTGCTAAAAGAGAACGACGGTAATTTTTTAAATACTGAATTTTTTCATCAACTTGTCAGGAAAATAACATTTGTCCGTCTCATACCATTGTATATCCGTTTACCGGAAGGTATGTTTTAGTCTTTTCACCCTTTATTGTGAAACATTAAATGATTGAAAATAATAAGTCGGTTGTAATTTTAGGCAACGGAATTTCCGGTGTAACCTTTGCAAGGCATTTACGCAAAAATAATTCCCAGAACCCTATCACTATAATTTCTGGAGAAACGACGCATTTTTTTTCCAGAACAGCCCTGATGTACATTTACATGGGGCATATGAAATACCAACATATCAAACCTTATGAAGATTGGTTTTGGGAAAAAAACAACCTGAAACTGAATCAGGCATGGGTACAAAAAGTGGATTTTAGCAACAAACAACTTTTAATAGAAGGGCAGGAACCACTGAAATATGACGTTCTGGTTTTGGCAATAGGTTCCAAATCCAACAAGTTTGGCTGGAAAGGCCAGGACCTGGATGGAGTGCAGGGCTTGTATTCAATACAGGACCTTGAACAGATGGAGAACAATACCAAACAAATCAACCGGGCAGTGATCGTGGGGGGAGGCTTGATAGGTATAGAGATGGCGGAGATGTTGTCCACCAGAAATATTCCGGTTACTTTTTTGGTCAGAGATAAGGGATTTTGGGATAATGTTTTGCCTGAGGAAGAGGCAACGATGATTGGGAAACACATCAGGGAGCACCACATCGACTTGAGATTGGAAACAGAATTATCAGAAATTTTGGACGGGGGTACGGGCAGGGTGAGTGCCGTGAAGACCAAATCGGGCGAAACAATCCCCTGTGAGTTTTTGGGCCTGACGGTAGGGGTTACCCCTAATATTGATTTTTTAAAGGAAAGTGAATTGGAAACCGGAAAAGGTATACTGGTTGATGAAAAATTCCAGACCAATATCCCTGATGTTTATGCCATAGGGGATTGTGCGGAATTTAAGGAGCCCCCTGGGCCGGACAGAAAAAAAATTGAGCAGGTATGGTACACTGGCAGAATGCATGGAGAAACCCTGGCACACAATCTGACCCATAAAACTGCCCTTTCATACCAACCGGGTGTTTGGTTCAATTCGGCTAAATTTTTTGACATTGAATACCAGACTTATGGGTATGTGCCACCAAAGTTGCCGGAAGAAACAGGCAGTTTTTACTGGGCCCATCCAAACGGGAAGGCTTGCCTCAGGCTGACTTTTGAGAAAAAAACGGAAAAAATAAAAGGAGTCAATGCTTTAGGTTGGCGCTTAAGGCATGCTTTCTTCGAAAAAGCCATCACAGAGGGTTGGAAGTTAGAAAAGGTATTGCTCCAACTACATCAAGCGAATTTCAATCCCGAATTTTTCAAGCCTTATCACCAGGAAGTATTGGCAAAATATAATCAGGAAACAGGAAATTCGCTTAAAATAGGGAAAGCCTCATTTATTCAAAGGTTAATAGGTTCTAGATCATGAAATACATTCAAAAAACAGGATTGTTATTATTTGTAATGGGATTGGTGATTTTCAGTATTCTTCCATTTTTGGGATCCTACCAATTGGAGAAAGAAACCGTTCGTGGCCAGGTAAAAGAGAGCCATGCAGCCGCAATGCTGGATATACTTTCTCCTATGTATGGCCAGGAATATGGTTCAAATTTTGCTTTTATCAATGATTTTAACCATTATTTTGATACTTACAATGATGAATTGAAAGCCAATGAGGACTGGGACAAGGTCATTTGGGATGACTATGTTTTTTCCTTGACCAAAGCAGCATCCAAAGGCCCTGTAAAAGAAAGGCCCTTATTCTTCCTGACCATTTCCATTATCATGGCAATTGCCGGTGGCTTGATGTATATCCTTCCACTTTACCGTGGAGAGACGGATGGCATTAAAAATGACGGTATTTATTTTTCCTCTATGAAAGCAAGGGGTCTGCTTGGTATCATTACAGGTACTTATTTGATTTTGTTTTATGTGATTTTGTATTGGTTTCCGGAATACCTGACCAACCTGGTCTTAATGGTGGACCCATTGAGCGAAGCTTTGTCCGGTAATCCCGCAAGTCAGTGGTTCCTTTACGGACTGATCTATACCCTGGCCATTTTGGTGATGGGGGTGAGGATGTTCCGGAAATATAAGGGAAATGCCTACCAAACCATTCGCACGGTTTCTGTGATGTTCTTTCAATTGTCTTTTGCCTTTTTGATTCCGGAAATATTGGTGCTTTTCAACATGCCCTGGCATGATTTTAAAAATATTTGGCCCCTGGATTATTCCTTTTTTTACGAATACCGCATAGATGGCATGATCAGCTCCGGTGCTTTGGGAATGTTTATGTTGGTTTGGGGAATCATTTTGATTGTATTGGGGGTTCCCATTTTCACTTATTTTTATGGTAAGCGGTGGTACTGCAGCTGGGTATGTGGTTGTGGGGGATTGGCCGAAACGCTGGGAGATCCTTACAGGCAACTTTCTGATAAATCTTTAAAAGCATGGCAGATTGAACGGTACCTCGTTCATGGCGTTTTGGTGTTTGCCGTGGTCATGACAGCGGTGACCATCACCAATTATTTTATGGAGTTCAACCTTTTGGGGCAGGCCACAGACCAGCTTCATTCCATCTACGGTTTTGCCATTGGATCGGCTTTTGCTGGAGTCATTGGAACAGGGTTTTATCCCTTCATGGGGAACCGGGTATGGTGCAGGTTTGGATGTCCCCTGGCGGCCTACCTGGGTTTGGTCCAGCGTTTTAAATCCCGTTTTCGCATCACCACCAATGGCGGGCAATGCATATCTTGTGGCAACTGCTCCACCTACTGTGAAATGGGTATAGACGTAAGATGGTATGCGCAAAG
>JBBDSB010000201.1:0-5624 GCA_040905205.1 Cyclobacteriaceae bacterium | reverse complement strand
TGGACCCACCTCAATGAAGGGTATTCTCTCCTGACCCGCTTGCAGGCTTTTGCTTTGGATGCCCATTTCATGGTGGAGCAAATGGGCAGGAGCAATCAAAAGGCATTTATAAATTTCAACGGAACCGGGGGAATTTGGAGAAAGGCCTGTATTATTGATGCCGGCAATTGGGAAGATGATACCCTGACGGAGGACCTTGACCTGAGCTATCGTGCACAAAAAAAAGGATGGGATTTTGTGTACCGTCCTGATATTGCCTCTCCGGCTGAGTTGCCCCCCATCATGTCAGCGATCAAGTCGCAGCAGTTTCGCTGGACCAAAGGAGGGGCAGAGTGTGCCATGAAACATTTAGCCAGCGTTTGGACCAGGAGGGGCCTACCATTAAAGGTGAAATTCCATGCCACGGCCCATCTGCTCAATTCTCTTATCTTTATTGCGGTGTTTTTGGTCAGTCTGAGTAGTGTGCCGGTATGGTGGGCATTTAATAAGCAACTTTTGCCTGAATTCTACTTTCAGGCTGCAGCGGTATTTTTGTTTGGGTTTGTCATCATCGCCCTGGTTTACTTCTTTGCCAACCTCAGCCTGGTAAAATATTCATGGAAGGGATTTTTGAGATTTATATGGGAATTGCCTGTTTTTCTCTCGGTATCCATGGGCTTATCCATTCACAATTCACTGGCGGTATGGGAGGGCATCACCGGAAAAAAATCACCTTTTATAAGGACCCCCAAATACAATTTGTCTAAATCAGCGCCTGTATGGTCAAGCAATGTTTACAACCAACTGAAGGTTCCATTTACCACCTACTTGGAAGGGGCATTCGCATTGGTATTTCTTGGTATGGTAGTTATTTCAATTTACACCCAGACCTATGAAATGCTGGTTTTCCATGCCATGCTCGCCTTGGGATTTGGCCTGGTGAGTATTGAGTCTTTTAAAAGTTACCGGGTGACCTTTAAAAGTTAATAGGAGAATTTGATAAGTTTGAAGTTCCTTTCCCTATTTTCTTGTGGACATAAATTTCTTTGTGGAATCTTCAAACAGATACTCTCAATATTAGCAATTTGAAAGCCCAAAAACCTTTGTTTTTTGCCATAATATGTCCAAATTTATATTTCCAAAAGATATAGAAAAATGACTGAGCGACATTCGTTTGGAGAACACATTAGAATGCTAAGGGAACAAAGAGGTCTTCCATTAAGGAAAGTAGCCGCTGCCTTGGATATTGATCCCTCTACTTTAAGTAAAATTGAAAGAGGAGAAAGATCAGCAAATAGGGAAATGGTCGCCATCCTGGCTCAGCAATTTGACGAGGATAAAGACCATCTCACTTTAATGCTGGTTAGTGATCGGGTAGCCTATGAATTATTGGATGAAAAGGATCCCAATCAAATTCTAAAAGTAGCGGAAGAAAAGTTAAGGTATTTAAAAACCAAAAACCTTCAACAAGGTAAAATAGATTTTGACAAGCAATGACCATTCAGGATCTTGTAGAAAAATATCGTTCGGACAGAGTAAGTTGCCTTAAAACAACCTACAATGAAACGCAATTGCGTAACGACTATATTGATCCGTTTTTGAAATGCCTTGGGTGGGATGTTGATAATTATAAAGAAAAAACGCAATTCCTGAGAGATGTTATTCAGGAAGAATATATTGAGGTAGAAGACGAAACAACCAAAAAGAATCCCGATTATACGCTTCGCATCAATGGTACAAGAAAGCTGTTTGTTGAAGTCAAAAAGCCTTCGGTTAACATTTTAATATCTGCCAAAGCTGCGTTTCAAACGAGAAGGTATGGTTGGAACGCCAATCTTGGCATTTCCATTCTTACCAATTTTGAACACATTATTATCTACGATTGCAGGTTTAAGCCAGATGTTTTAGAGAATGAGCAAGTAGCCCGAATTAGAATTTTCAATTTTGAAGAATATGTTGACGCCTTTGACGAGATTCAGCAACTTGTTTCGTTTAAATCAGCAAATTCCGGTCAAATAGACGACCTATTTTCCATTTATGAGCGAAAAGGACAAACTTTTGATGACTATTTCTTAAAACAGATAGAAGATTGGCGTCAAAAATTAGCCATTACTGCTGTTGAGAAAAATGATGGCTTGGATGATGAAGACATCAACTTTTTGATCCAAAGACTACTCAACCGGATTATCTTCCTCAGAATTTGTGAAGACCGAATGATAGAAAAGTTTGAAAGGTTAAAAAATATCAAAAGCTATGATGAACTGAAGCATCTTTTTCAACAGTCTGATAAAAAGTTTAACTCTGGCCTGTTCGATTTTATTGAAGATACGCTTTCGCTCAAAATTGACATTGACTCTGAGGTGCTGATTGAGATTTTTAATGAGCTTTATTATCCTTTAAGCCCCTATGATTTTTCCGTTGTTGACCCTACAATTTTAAGTCAGATTTACGAAAGGTTTTTGGGAAGCCGTATTGTTCTCGAAGAAGGAAGGCAACTCTCAATTCTGGAAGAACCGGAAGTTTCTGCGTCTAATGGTGTGGTTCCAACTCCTAAAATCATTGTAGAACAAATCATAAAAGACACCTTATCTCCATTAACTACTGGGAAAACCTTTGGTGAGTTAAGCACAATCAAAGTCGCAGATATATGTTGTGGTTCAGGAACCTTCCTTATCTCTGCCTATGACTTCATACAGCAAACGTTCTTGGAAAAACTGATTAAAGAAGATGCAAATAACAAGGAATTTATCTACCAACTGGATGATACTACGCTTTCACTTACGCTCAAAGCTAAACGAAACATTCTCGAAAAAAATGTTTATGGCGTGGACATAAACCCATATGCTACCGAAGTATCCGAATTCAGTTTACTTCTGAAACTGTTGGAGGGAGAAAATAAAGCTACGGTTGACAATTTCATTAATCAACATACCGAAAAAGTACTGCCAAGTCTCAAAAGAAATATTAAATGTGGGAACTCACTGGTTGATTCCAAATTTTTTGAGTTTATGCCAGAGGCACTTGAAAATGACCAACTGCTGCATAACGTCAAACCATTTGATTGGGAAATAGAATTTCCTTTTTTGAAGGAGACAAAGGGTTTTGATGCAATTATTGGAAATCCTCCTTACGTACGCATACAAAATCTCGTAAAATATGCTCCTGAGGAAATAAAGTACTACCAATCAAGTATCTCTGGATACAGTGTTGCTAAAAAGGAGACTATTGATAAATACTATGTTTTTATTCAGCGAGCCATTGCCCTGTTAAATACAAATGGGTTGCTTGGCTTCATTGTACCGCATAAATTTTTTCTTATCAAAGGTGGCAAAGCATTACGAGAGTTTATAACAACGAACGGTCAAATTTCAAAAATCACACACTTTGGGGTTACACAGGTATTTCCGGATCGTTCAACATACACGGCTATCTTAATACTTCAAAAAACTAAAAAGAAAGACTTCCAATTTAAGCGTATTAGAAAAATCACACCTGAATTACTTGAGAAACAAGATGCCTTTGTGTCATACCAATCAGATGCTTTCAATGCGGATCCATGGATATTCCTTTCATCGGATACAGAAAAAGTCTTTAATAAACTTCGTTCTGAACAGTCTGTTTCATTAAAGGAAATAGCGGAAATATGTGTGGGTTTACAAACCAGTGCTGATAAGATTTACATTTTTGAACCAGAAAGTGAAACATCAAATACATATAGGTTTACCAAGAATGGAAAACAATGGGAGGTTGAAAAAGGAATATGTCTTCCGGCTATTTATGACTTGTCATTTGGCTTATTCGATACCATAGTAGCCAATGCCCGGATTATATTTCCTTATTCGGCTGAAAGTGATGGAGTCCATTTATTCAGTGAAAAGTATTTTGAAAGCAACTTTCCTCTTGCCTGGTCTTATTTTCAGGAGCATAAGCTACAATTGGAAAAAAGAAGCTTGCAAGGGAACAACCCAAAATGGTTTCAGTTTGGACGTTCTCAAAGCCTAACAAGATTTCACAATACGCCAAAACTTGTTTGGTCTGTTTTAGCGATCAGTCCACCCTATGCTCTTGACAATAATGACCTTCAATTCACTGGCGGAGGAAACGGTCCTTATTACGCATTAATAAACCGGTCAGATTATTCACTACTTTACTTCCTTGGTATTTTATCACATCCTCTGTTTGAGAATATGGTTAAAGCTGGTGCAAGTGAATTTAGAGGAGCTTATTACTCCCACGGCAAGCAGTTTATTGAGAATATTCCTATCCGCAAAATTGATCTCGACAATTCTTCGGAAAAAGAATCCTATATCACGATTGTTAAACTGGTTGAAAGCCTAATCAAAACGAAAGCACAACTCAATAGTGCAGCTTACGGATCAAAAAGAACGGTACTCCAAAGAAAATCGGATACACTTTTTAAACAATTAATTCAAAGCATCAATAGCTTGTACGGAATCAGTGAGGAGGAATTTAGCCTGGTTATGAATGATGATATGTTCACCACAGAATTAGCAATAGAAGAATAATGGGACAGGTAAAAGAAAACATAAGTGCTCAAAAGTTAAGAGGTGGTTATTATACCCCTCAGGCTATTGCTGACTTTTTATGTCAATGGAGTATTGACAAAAACACTGAGCGGATTTTAGAACCAAGTTGTGGTGATGGAAATTTTATCGAGTCGGCCATACTTCGGTTCAAAGAACTGGGGATTGAAGGAGAAGACTTAAAAGGCCGGATCAAAGGGATTGAATTATTGGAAGAAGAATCAGTGAAAGCCAAAGCCAGAGCGGCCAACCTGGGCCTGAATTCCAATACAATCGTTAACAATGACTTTTTCCATTATATCAGCAGTAATGGAGTAGAAAAATACGATGCAGTCATTGGCAATCCTCCTTTCATCCGCTATCAAAGTTTTCCAGAAGAGCACCGGAAATTGGCTATTGGAATGATGCAAAACCTGGGTTTGAATCCAAATAAACTCACCAATATCTGGGTTCCTTTTTTAGTCGTTTCCGCTTCATTATTGAAAGATTATGGCAGAATGGCCATGGTCATTCCAGCCGAACTGTTCCAGGTGAAATATGCAGCAGAAACAAGGGTTTTTCTTTCTAAGTTTTTTGAACGAATCACTATTATCACTTTCAAGAAATTGGTTTTTGCCAATATCCAACAAGAAGTGGTGTTGCTACTTTGCGAAAAGAAAGTTAAGCACGGAAAAGGTGTAAGAGTAATAGAGTGTGAAAACCTAGAAGAATTAAAGACAATCAATTTCAAGGCAATCAACGGCTCTCATGTCAAGCCCATTGATCACACGACAGAAAAGTGGACAAAGTACTTCCTCAATGATGATGAAATAAACCTATTGAGAAAGCTGAGGAAAGACAAACGGATTACAACCTGCGGAGACATTATGGAGGTTGATGTTGGGTTAGTGACTGGTAGAAATGAGTTTTTCATGATGAAGGAGGAGCAGGTCAAAGAATGGAAATTAAAAGAATATACCATTCCGGTAGCTAGCAAATCCAACCAGTTGAAGGGGATTACTTTTTCTGAAATAGATTTTTCCGGTAATTCAAGAGCCCAAAATTCAATTCATTTGTTCATCCCACCCAATGAAGATTTTGAGAAGCTTCCAAAGGTTTGTC
>JBBDSB010000200.1:0-1447 GCA_040905205.1 Cyclobacteriaceae bacterium | reverse complement strand
TGGCCGTAAAGGCTAATGGCTCGGCTAAAAGCTAAAGGCCAAAAGCTAAAGGCCAAAGGCCAACTACAGCCTCGCGTCCACCTTGTCTTTCTCCAAAACCGCCTTTACATCGTAAACTACCAGCTCATTGCTCTTTTGGATGGGCAGAGTTTTGAATTCTTTATGGGCCACCGCCAGCACAAGGGCTGAATAGTCCGTGATAGGGGGGCATTCCTTGCCTCCGATGATTTTGATTTGGTATTCATGGTATACTTCCTCGGGATTGGCCCAGGGATCGTGTATGTCCACATCGATGTCAAAGGCCCTCAGTTCCCGGTAGATGTCAATAACCCGGGTATTCCTAACATCGGGGCAGTCCTCCTTAAAGGTGAAGCCCAGGATCAGTACTTTGGAGTCGATTACCTTCAGGTCTTTGCGCATCATGTGTTTGATCACCTCGGTGGCCACATGCTTGCCCATGCTGTCGTTCAGCCTTCTCCCTGCCAGGATAATCTCGGGATGGTAGCCCATTTCCTGTGCCTTTTGGGCCAGGTAAAAGGGATCCACGCTAATACAGTGACCACCTACAAGGCCGGGCTTGAAGGGCAAAAAATTCCATTTGGTACCTGCAGCCGCCAAAACCTCCTGGGTATCGATCTGCAGCAGGTTGAATATTTTGGACAACTCATTGACAAAGGCGATGTTGATGTCCCTTTGGGAATTTTCGATGACCTTGGCCGCTTCCGCCACCTTGATGCAGGAGGCTTTAAAGGTACCCGCGGTGATCACCGTCTGGTAAAGCGCATCCACATAATCGGCCACCTCCGGATTGCTGCCGGAAGTCACTTTCAATATCTTGGAAACGGTATGTTCCTTGTCCCCGGGATTGATCCTTTCCGGGGAATAGCCGGCATAGAAATCCTGATTGAAGGTCAGGCCACTGAACTTTTCCAGAACGGGCACACATTCTTCTTCGGTGACGCCGGGATAAACGGTGGATTCATAAATCACCACATCCCCTTTTTTCAGGTATTTGCCGATGGTTTCGGAAGCCTTGAGCATTGGGGTCAATACGGGGCGGTTATGCCGGTCTGTAGGGGTGGGAACGGTGACCACATAAACCTGGCAATCCGCCATGTCAACGGGATTTTCGGTATTGAAAAGGCCTTTTCCGGCCTGAGCCAGGGCATGGGTATCTTTTGCCAATACCTTTTTAAGGTCCTCCTCTTCCACTTCCAGGGTGATGTCCCTGCCTGCCGTCAGTTCATTGATCCTCTTAGAGGAGATGTCAAATCCCACGACGGGAAACTTCTTGGCAAATTCGACAGCCAAAGGCAATCCAACATAACCCAAGCCAATTACGGCAATTTTTACTTCTGAAAAAGGTGTCAACGGTGCTGTTGTCATAATGATAAATTTTAAAAGTTGTTTCTAGATTTTTAGGAGCGGTTGGCTGTTGGCTATTGGC
>JBBDSB010000199.1:0-8698 GCA_040905205.1 Cyclobacteriaceae bacterium | reverse complement strand
GACATAAGTCAACGGATTTACAGTCCGTCCCAGTTGGCCGCTTTGGTATTCCCCCAAATTAATGATGAAGAAAGGTCCGTTGACTGAACTCCCCTCTTTCATGTCTTAACGGATGGCAAAATTATACCCTTTTACCAAACATTCAAAATAATACAATAAAAATTCTTGTGTTTTTTACAGCGCCCTGAATATTCCGCTAAGATTCAGCCAATTAATCCTCCTCCAAGTAGGGTTCAAGGTAATACTGCTGGTACCGTTTTATTTGCTCGTCCTTCTCTCCCTTCCATAAGTCAATTGCCATTTTCAAAACCCCAACCTCATCAATAAACCCAAACAAAGATTGGAAGGCTGCCATCCTAACATAATTTTCACGGTGGTCTTTTCCCAAATCATACAGGTTTTCTACCGCCTTTTGTTCACCGGCTTCCTCTACCCTGGCAAAATAATCTCCGTAATATCCCAGGAAATAATATAGGGATTCCCCGTTTAAGTATTGAAGCTTCTCATGAAACCATTCTTCTTCCTCTGAAATTTCTTCCTCTGTCAAGAAATCAGCCAGAGGAGCTAACATCCGGATATTTCCCTCATCCTTAGTGCGATCGAAAATCTCCTGCTTCTTCTCACCGTTCCCTTCCAGGTCCATAAATGCAGTAAGGGCGGCCCCGGCAATTTGGTAGGAAGGTTCATTTATGAGTCTGTAAAAAAGGGTCTCATATTTTAAAGGTGCTAGATTGGCCAGGACTTCTATCGCCACCGCCCTCACTGCATTCCGGGCATCTTGCTCGGCCATCTCCAGAATTTTCTCTTCTATGCGTTCATTGATGAAACCACGATCTGTCCAGCCCGATAAGCGGTGAAGAATCAATTCCCTCACCACATGAAAAGGATCATCGAGGGCCGGCATGATTATCTCCGAAAGGTGGGTTGCTTCACTGAACAAGGAAGTTAAACTGTCCAAAGCTTCTACTCTGGCCAATCCTGATTCTGCCCATTTAAATTGATCCAATAGGCGATCCTTTCCCCGGTAGGTTATCTGCTCAGCTAATATAGCCCTGTTTTCATCAAAAATGACGAAATCAGTATTTTCTCCATTTTCAATAGCAAACTGTTGGAAGCTGTTTTCCAATATAAATTCCTTTTCGGTTTTTTTTCCGTTTTTATATATGCCCACCTTAAAGGACAGCCTGTAAAGGGGCGTGTCATCCAAATCCTGTTTTTGCCTTATGGTCAATAAATGGTTGCCCGGATCCTCCACGTCCCATGATATTTCCAATGTTGGATGCCCTGCTTCCAAAAACCACTGGTTGAAAAACCAGTTCAAATCCTTACCGGTAATTTCTTCAAAAGCCAACCTGAGATGGTGGATTTCCACGGTTGAAAAGGCATTGGAAGTCAAATAAAGATTCAGCGATTTAAAAAAGGCCTCATCCCCTACATATTGCCTTAACATGTGCAATATCCTGCCTCCTTTTGCATAGGAGTGGTTATCAAACATGTCCTCCTTGTCTTCGTAATAATAGCGGATCATGTTCACCTGTTTTTCCTTGGCTTCCTCAAAATATTGTTCCATGGCGTTGAAATGATGCATATCGGCCTGGTCCTTGCCCTCTTTGTGTTCAAACCAAAGGTATTCTGAATAATCTGCAAAGGATTCATTCAGCGGCAAATTGGACCATGATTCCGGGGTCACATAATTTCCAAACCATTGGTGAAACAATTCATGGGCAATGATATACTCCCATTCACTGTCCAGGGCCTCTCTTTCGTTCAGATTGAGGGCTTCCATAAAAATGGATAGGGTCGTGTTTTCCATGGCTCCCGAAACAAAATCACGGACCACTACCTGATCGTATTTTTTCCAGGGAAATTCCACGCCCAGTATATCCGAAAAAAAACGGATCATTTCAGGGGTGTTTTCGAATACTTTTGCCGCCCCCTTCTTAAATTTATCCTCCACATAATAGTTGACCTGCAGATCCCCATAAGTATCCCTGATTTCTGCAAATTTGCCGATAACAATGGCAGAAAGGTAAGGGGCATGTGGAAGGTCCATTCGCCAATGATCTGTCCGGCTGCCATCATCATGCCTGGTTTGACTGATCAATTCCCCATTACTCAGACTCAGGTATTCCTGGTTTACGCGTAGTTGAATATCATGGGTCTGCCTTTCATTGGGGCTATCAATGGTCGGAAACCATTTTGAGCTGTTTTCTGTTTCACCCTGGGTCCAAATCTGAACGGGTTTATTGGATTCAAGCCCATCTGAATTGATGAAGTAAAGGCCTTTGGTATCCGGGATGGTGCGATCGGCGGGATCAGGCTCTCTTTCTGACATGGCTGTATATTCAATTCCGATATTCAAGGTGTCCTCTTTGGTGAAAACCTCTGGCAGAAAAACCTTCAGTTTCTCCTTGTTATAGTTAAATGCCAATGCCAGTGTGTCTTTATCATCCTCCATCCAAACATGGTGTATTTCAAAATCTTTTGCATCCAGGATCAGTACCTCCTGATCATAAAAATAAGGTTTGATGGATAACTGTGCCTTTCCGGAAACCTGGCGGTTTTGATAATCAAATCGAAGTTGCAAGCTGGTATGAATAAGGTCAAAACCCCTTTGCCTGCTTGGCCTGTATTGTTGAATCCCATATTCCTTTGCGGCCTGTAATTCCCGCCTTTCTTGAAGGCCTTTTAAAGAATCCTCCAGGTTATTTTCCATCACCTGTGGGGTTGGGCTCTCCACCTCCCCTTGATTTTTAGTTTCTTTAGGTACTTGTAATGGTTTGCAGGAAAAAATGATGTGCACCCATAAAACCAGCCAAATTACTCTAACCCAATGTTGATAAGGCATATTTTTAAATTTACTGCTCCCAATCCATAAAAACATCTTCGATTTAATTACCTTCAACCCTGGGTAATCTCTTCAAATGAATATTTCTGAATTTCTATTTTAAATCCAAAAGTAAGTAAATGGGACTAGTTAAACTAAACAATCAATCTCTAAATGTGGTGCAAAAAGCCGAGGGGTGGTGGGTAAATGACAGGGAGCTGAAATTGGAAATCAAACAATTGGGCAATGGCAGGTATTTGGTCTATCATAATAACCGCGTCCATCAGATTGAGGTATTAACCCCAAACAGCCAAGGGCAGTTCTCCATGATCATTAACCGAAAAACCTGCCAGGTTGAAGTAATAGGAGCAAGGGAAATGCTTTTGGAAAAGTTGGGATGGCGAAAAGAAGCCGGGCAGGAAGTAAAAAACCTGGTAGCCCCAATGCCTGGATTAATTCTTGAAATCAAAGTGAAGCCAGGAGATAAGGTGGAAAAAAACGATGTTTTATTGGTTTTGGAAGCCATGAAAATGGAAAATACCATAAAATCACCCCAATCCGGAACTGTTTCCGCTGTAAAGGTAAAGCAGGGAGAGGGGGTAGAAAAAAACCAATTATTGATCCAATTTTAATGAGGAAGATTTAGTATTCTAAAAACAAGGATTTATATTTGTCGGGTTTAACGGCATAAGTGGGATTACGTGAATTGGAAGAAAGCCGATTGATCCTTAGAAAAGGACAATATTTAATGTCAGCTATGAAATATAAAAGAATCCTCCTCAAATTAAGCGGAGAAGCCCTGATGGGTGAGAACAATTATGGTATAGACTCCAAAAGGCTACAGGAATACGCCTCTGAAATCAAGAAGGTTCATGAATTGGGTGTCGAAATTGCCATAGTAATCGGAGGAGGAAATATTTTCAGGGGGGTGCAGGCCGGAAAAGTAGGCATTGACCGGGTTCAGGGAGATTATATGGGCATGTTGGCGACCTTGATTAATGCCATGGCCTTGCAGAGCTCTTTGGAACAAAATGGTATGTATACCCGATTAATGTCCGGAATTAAAGTAGAAAGTGTCTGTGAGCCTTTTATCCGGAGGCGTGCGATAAGACATTTGGAGAAAGGAAGAATTGTTATTTTTGGTGCCGGTATCGGCAATCCTTATTTCACTACTGACTCAACCGCCAGTTTAAGGGCCATAGAGATAGAAGCTGAGGTGGTGTTGAAAGGAACCAGGGTAGACGGGGTTTATACTGCAGATCCGGAAAAAGACAAAACGGCAACCCGTTATGCCAACATTACCTTTCAGGAAGTTTACGAAAAAAACCTCAATGTAATGGATATGACCGCTTTTACCCTTTGCCAGGAAAACAACCTGCCCATCATTGTTTTTGATATGAATAAAACCAGCAACTTATTGAACCTCATCAATGGAAACGAAGTTGGAACCTTGATCACCTCAAAATTAACCCCTTAAGCATGGAAGAGATACAAATGTACCTGGAAGAAGCGAAATCCCTGATGCAAAAGGCAGTGGAACATACTGCCGGAGAATTGGTAAAAATAAGAGCGGGAAAAGCAATGCCCAACTTTTTGGACGGCGTCATTGTGTCCTATTATGGAACACCCACTCCTATACAGCAGGTGGCCTCTGTCACCACTCCCGATGCCCGGACATTGGCCATCAAACCTTGGGAAAAAAATATGATTTCTGAAATTGAAAAAGCCATTATCAATTCTGACCTGGGACTTACTCCCCAAAACAATGGTGAGATGGTTATGCTTACCATACCTCCCCTCACCGAAGAGCGAAGAAAAAACCTGGTGAAGCAGGTCAAAAATGAATGTGAAAATGGCAAAATCAGCATTAGGACCATTAGAAAGGATACCAACGAGGGTTTAAGGAAGCTGGAAAAGGAAGGGGCATCTGAAGATGAGGTAAAACGTGGGGAGGATACAGTCCAAAAATTAACGGACAAACATATCGCCATTATAGATGACCACTTTGATAAAAAAGAAGAAGAAATCATGAAGGTATAGTCTCCGTATTGATCTAAAATAAAGAACAGGCAGCCAAAAGCTGTCCATTCTTTCCTTTATTAAACCTTACGCCTCAAATATAGGGATATCCTGAGCATTAGGAAAATTTTTATGATTCTAGCACCTTGAAATGAGCCAAATTAATCCCTCAATAATTTTTTACTTTACGAATAATATGACTTTTTATTAACAAAAACCTCCCGCCTTCAAATAATTTACGCCCTTGCTTCAGACCCCGCCCTTCCCGGAATATTTAAGTGGACATTCCACGGTATCTACTACTTCAGCGGTAATTTTAACCCATTTTTTAGGAGACCGGTTTTCCTATACCGATACGGTTGAAGAAGTGTATGGCCTGGGTACGCGTGATTTCGAATCCTTTATGCAAGCCTCCGAAGAGGCCAGCATTTCAAGACTATACGGGGGCATTCATTTTATTGATGCGATCGTGAAAGGACAGAAACAAGGCACCAAAGTGGGAAATCTGGTATTAGAAAAACACCAAAACCACCTGCATGCGAAGAAAAAGAAGGTGGCCCAGGGCTCTTGAGCCCCTTTCTACCGAATTAATGCGAGAAATTTTGATTTTATAAAATTAAGCCCTTACATGCCGGGGTCCAGAAATGATATAAATCATTGAAAATGAATTACAAAATTGATAATTTTGTCTATTAGAATATAAAAAGTGATGTATATGTTTAAAAGGGTTTTATATTTAGTTTGGGTTGTATTCTTCATTTTATTGGGATGCCAGGAACGGGCTGATTACAAAGAGCTGTTGGTATCCAATGAATTACTGATACAGGCCAATGAAAAACTCACAGACATCATCGTCCATGACATATTCTCCCCCCCGGTTGCCAGCAGGATTTATGCCTATCCTTCCATTGCGGCTTATGAAGTCGCCGTTCTTGCCGAACCCGATCGGTTTATTTCTTTAATGGGACAATTGAATGGTGCTAAGCCACTGGACATTGCCCTTGAACAGAAAGAATCGTATTCTTTCCCACTGGCCTCACTTACAGCTTACTATGGCGTAGCCCACAAACTGGTTTTTTCAGAGCAGGATATGATCGATCATAAGGAAGCTGCTTATAAAAAAATCAGGGAACTTGGTATGCCGAAAACGGTATACCAAAATTCCGTTAAGTTGGGGGAAGCAGTGGCAGATCATATTTTGAAGTATGCCTCCAAAGATAACTACCACCAAAGCAGGTCATTTGAAAAGTACACCATAAAAAATGATCCAAATACCTGGAAACCTACCCCGCCTGCGTATATGGAAGGCATAGAACCCCATTGGAACAAAATCCGGCCCTTTTTATTGGATTCTGCCAGTCAGTTTTCTCCGGTTCCACCCCCCCCATTTGATATCCATCCCGGCAGTGAGTTTTATTCGGATGCCGAAGAGGTCATGGATTCCGGTAATCAACTCGACGAGCACCAAACCGACATTGCCTATTTTTGGGACTGCAATCCATATAAAATGAATGTAAAGGGACATGTGATGTATGCCGAAAAAAAAATCACGCCTGGTGGACATTGGATAGGTATTGCTGGTATCGCTTCTAAAACCAAAGGTTTGGATTGGAAAGAAACTTCAGAAACCCTTGCCGTGACCTCATTGTACCTTTTTGATGCATTCATTTCCTGCTGGGATGAAAAATACCGGAGTGTACTGATCAGGCCTGAAACTTATATCAACCTTCACATCGACGAACAATGGGTGCCCCTTTTGCAAACCCCCCCATTTCCGGAATATACCAGTGGTCACAGTGTCATTTCCACCGCAGCATCTATAGCCCTGACCCAACTTTTGGGAGAACCTTTTCATTTTGTGGATTCTACAGAAATGAAGTATGGGTTGGGTATCAGGGAGTTTGACTCATTCCGGGAAGCTGCTGAAGAAGCCGCTATCAGTCGATTTTATGGGGGTATCCATTATATGCCGGCAATTGAGCAGGGTGTCGATCAGGGAAAAGCGGTAGCCCAACATTTATCAGCCCGGCTAAATACCAGGAAAATAACCCTGGCTTCAAAAAGTAAAAATTAAGAAAGGTCTATTGATAAAGCTTTTTACTGCGGATATAATCCGTCACATCCGGATGCAAAAGATACCTCACTGAGCCCCCTTTTTTTATGGATTTTCTAATAAAGGTGGCCGAGATATCCAATAGGGGGGATTCAAAGTATTGGATGCTGGGATGCTCCAACACCTTGTTTTTGCCTGGCCTGGGATAAACATATATACCGAATTGGTCCAGGATTTCAGCGCTGTTTTTCCATTTATGGAAATGATTGAGATTATCCCCTCCCAAAATCAATATAAATTCCTTGTCAGAATATTTATCTGAAAGGTAAGCCAGCGTATCAATGGTGAAGCTGGGTTTAGGCATGTGGAACTCCGCATCAATTACCCTGAACTTAAAATGTTCGGCAGTAGCCAATTCCACCATTCGCAATCTATCGAATTCATGTAGCAAGGAATTACTGGATTTCATGGGATTTTGAGGGGATACCACAAACCATACCTCGTCCAAATCAGTTTGGTCCTGCAGGATATCGGCAATGATAAGGTGACCAATATGGATCGGATTAAAGGACCCGAAAAACAAGCCTACCTTCATACTTTATCTATTTAAAAATGTTTGTACCAATTTTTCCGCTTCCTCGAAAGAATCATCCAAATCTTTATTGACCAAGGTGACGTCGAATTTATTCTCAAAGGTCATCTCAAATTTAGCTTTGTAAATTCTCCTTGACAAGCTGTCTTCCGATTCAGAACCCCTGTCCCTTAGCCTGTGCCTCAAATCCTCAAGGCTCGGAACTTTTACAAAAATGGCCAGGGCCCGGTCCCCAAAATATTTTTTCAGATTTAACCCCCCCTTGACATCTACATCAAAAATAACATGCCTGCCCTTGTCCCAAATTCTCTGGATTTCATCTTTTAGGGTTCCATAAAAATTACCCTCATACACTTCTTCCCATTCTATGAATTCATTTTGATCTATTTTTTTTTTGAATTCATCGGGGGATAAAAAGTAATAATCTTTACCATTCTCCTCTTCCCTGCCTCTTTTATCCCTGGTACAAGCCGAAATGGAAAATCCAAGGTCCGGTATTTTTTTCAGTAAATGTTTGACGATGGTGGTTTTGCCGGAACCTGAAGGTGCTGAGAAGATGATGGCCTTTCCTTTGGTCATGTACAGCTTCTATTTTATTTCCTGTATTTTTTGACGGATATTATCCGCCAATTCAGAGGGTACTAATTGTTTGGTACATTTGGTTTTTAAAACCTCCCTGATGACCTGTTCCAGATGATAATGTTCAAAACATGGCTGGCATTTAGCCAATTTTTCATCCAGAATTTCTTTGGATGCCGAGGTTTCTTCACCGTCCAAAATACTTTCTAACAGTTCAAAACACTTACTTTCGTCACTACAGTTCAATTTTCTATTCTTGGATGGGTTAGAATTTTTGTCCATTTCAATTTTTTGTCAGTTCGATAAATTATTCATCTCCTTCAGTATCGTATCCCATATTCTCAGCATATGATTTTAATTTGTCCTTCAACAAATTCCTGGCCCTGTGAAGCCTTGATCTCACTGTTCCAATGGGAATGTCCAGGATTTTGGCCATCTCTTCATAGGTAAATCCTTCAAGATCACATAAAATAATTACCGTACGGAAATCAACTGCCAGGCTGTTGAGTGCATTTGAAATTTCATCTCCCAACATGTCTTTTACGGCATCAACCCGCAAATCCGAGGTCATATTGTAGTCAACGTTATCTGAGTTGTAATAAGTTTCAACTTCCTGATAATCGACCTT
>JBBDSB010000198.1:0-1453 GCA_040905205.1 Cyclobacteriaceae bacterium | reverse complement strand
GGAAGAAATAAAATTTGGGTGTTGAATCCCCCTTATTTATTGGCTTATCCAGATCCTGAAGGGGATGGACTACCAGATGGAGATCCCGAAGTTCATCTGGAAGGTTTTGGTCTGGAAGATACCCATGCCGTGGCCAACAGTTTGAGATGGGGACCTGATGGCTGGCTTTATGGTGCCCAGGGAAGTACGACCACTGCCAATATCAATTCAGAGGTTTCGAAAAACATTTCTTTTTTAGGTCAGGCCATTTGGAGGTACCACCCTGCTACCAAAGTTTTTGAGATTTTTGCAGAAGGGGGTGGCAATAACGCCTTCAATGTGGAATTTGACAGAAAAGGAAGGGTTTTTTCTGGCACCAATGGCTATGATCGCGGCCCCTATTACAAACAAGGAGGCTACTATATAAAAAGTTGGGGAAAGCACGGCCCACTTACCAATCCTTATGCTTTTGGATTCCTGCCCAACATGCCCTTGGAAGGGGAGAAAAAAAGATTTACCCATTCACTGATCAAATATGAAGGAGGAGCCTTACCTGAGCATTACAATGATTTGATGTTTGCCATCAATCCGCTTCATAATTTTGTTCAACTCACCAAATTTGAAAAGAGGGGTTCTTCCTTTAATAATGTGGATAAGGAAATTGTATTGGAAACCGATGACAAATGGTTTCGTCCTGTAGACATTAAGTTGGGACCTGATGGAGGAATTTACATTTCTGATTGGTATGACAGCCGCTTGTCACATGTGGATCCGAGGGATACCTGGCATAAATCCAGTGGCAGGATTTACAGATTGGGTCCTAAAACTGAAAAGGAGTCAATTCCGGATTTTGATCTTAGCACCTATTCCAATTCGGAATTGGTGGATTTGCTGTCTCACCAAAACAAATGGTTTCGTCAACAGGCCTTAAGGCAATTTGGTGACCGTAAGGACCCCGATGCCTTGCCGCTTTTGGCGAATTTACTTGATACTGGCAATGAACAAGAAGCTTTGGAAGCTTTGTGGGCAATCAACCTCACAGAAGGAATATCAGATGAAATAGGAACAAAAGGCCTGAACCATTCAGATCCTTTTGTCCGGATGTGGACCGTAAGATTGTTGGGAGATGATAAAAAAGTAAGCCCTGCCATGGCTCAGGGCCTTCAACAACTCGCAAGCAATGAAAACCATCCTGAAGTACAGGCCCAACTTGCCGCTACCGCAAAAAGGGTTCCTTCCCAAGAAACATATAGGATAATTGAAAGCCTTTTGACCCAACAAAAAGATGCCGGGGATCCTGATATTCCGCTTTTGGTTTGGTGGGCTTTGGAAGATAAGGTTACCGTAGATAGGGAGGGAATCTTGGATTTATTGAAACCGGCCAATTTGTGGAGCCATCCCATTATGGAAGAAGTGGTATTACACCGGCTGATGCAAAGGTATATCATGGAAGGGGGAGAAGAAAATTTCAATA
>JBBDSB010000197.1:0-8754 GCA_040905205.1 Cyclobacteriaceae bacterium | reverse complement strand
GGTTTCTAAGCGGTTTAATCCGAAAATATGGGAAAGGGTAGAAAATCGAGAGTCCTGATCGTTTTCCAGAATATGATTGATTTCCCGGATTTCCTCGTTGACCCTTTGCATGGAAGGTTCGATTTTGATCCATTTCTGCTCCTCCGAGGGAATATCCAAATCATAAAAATAGCCATCAATCTCGGTATGCATATCAAAGGAATCCGTTTTATGGGCCGTAATCTCCGTCCAGATCTTACGTAACCAAGCCACGCGCCGCTGCGACAACAAACGAATACGTCTTAGGATCAGCTCATAGGTAATATCCTTTGCCTCCAAACTTTGTGTCTTTTGGACAGACGATATCATAGGTTCATGAATGTCAATCACATTGAGAAAGTCTAAAAGTTCATTTTTTTATACCACTGTAATCCATTCAGGTGGGGATTCTGCACCGGATACCATTATTTGAAATGGAACCCGGGTTAACCCAACAGGTAATTTTACTTCCAATTCCGAGGAACTGATGATTCTGAATTGGTTCATTTGAAGGGCTGATGTTCCTTCAACTTTCGTTAGAATTTGCCCGGCCACATACACCTGCACATCAAGGTCTTTTCCGGGTTTTAATGGATCTCTGAAAATATAACCATTTATGTTTGCCTCGCTTCCTATGGTCCAAAGATTACCATCGGGAGGTGCCCCGGTTCCGATACTGATAATCTTTGGCGTGACAGTAAAAGGGAATTGGTTGGAGATGTTTTGTATTTCTTTAGTCGAGTCATGGATTTTTATTGAACGTACCACATTGATCTGTGCCCCATAGATGCCCGGTAACAAATCCACTTCCATTCCGGGTGAGGTTATAGTAGCTGTTCCTATAGATCCTGCCGGGAGCACAATTGGCCCGATACCTGAGGCTTCAACAGTAGTAGAAAAAGACTGACCTGCTGTCAAAGTGCCATCAGAAAAGACTAAACGCAACCCGTCCGCAATATCTATAGAAGTACCTGCAATGTAAGTGATGGGAAGATTGATCATACCACTTGTTCCAGAATTGGTAGTCCAAGAAATGACAATTAAGGCACTCCCAATTGTTCCTCCTTGCGTTATAGTAAAATTAAATGTTCTGATAGGATCCCCACTACTGAAACCCAGGAGTTTTAAATGGGCTTTTTCCTGTACCGTAGCTGATAGCAGATCAGAACTGCCAATATTTACTGCCCACCCAGTGCTGGCGAGTGCAGGTACAGCCCAATTTTTGCTGTTTATAAGTAGTTCCGTTTTGTCTCCGGCAAAACCGGTTCCAAAAAATTCAATATCATTTCCCGGGCTAACCTGTGCGGGTTCAAGAGTAATTTCCCGTCGATTGGGATCACCCGGAATTGTAAGCTGGATATGGTTTCTACTTCCAATAATCCGGGGTGTACCCTGTGTGAAAATAAAAGTGCCATAATTGAGTACCCTGCCAGCCTTTTTTATGGGTTTTTCAGGTTCCAGAAAAACAACTGAAACTTCATAATAGGCGGAAAGTCTGACAGGGGATTGTGTTGCGGTCCAATATTGAACTGATTCGCTGGGCGACATTGTTTGTAATGTTATTTTGATGTCGATGTCTTTTCCTTCTGGAAAATCAGGTGAAGAAATTGTTTTTCTGATGATTGAATTGTCATGAAGCACTTTCATAGCAGTACTCATCCATCTTTGCTCATTGTAAATGTTTTCCCTTTCATGCTCTTGTGAATAGGCAGATAGCTGATAAAATAAATTGAGGGCCATCGGGGTATAATTCACAGGAGGAGCGTCTTTTCCAGGGGATGGGTAATTTTTATAGTGGTTGTTTTCCTGCACATGAAATAAATAAAAACCCACACCTTCTTTGTCATCCCTGATTGATACCGGTGTAACTTCCACAGATGCACCCAACGAATTATGTAAAACTTCAATAATTGTTCTGGTTATCTCCTCTAGTGTAGTGGTATCCATAATTACAATTGCCCCAAACCAAACATGAGTTTATTCGTTTTTGAGAAGTTGTCCTTTGCAGGAGCTTGTACAACTCTTTGGATTATTTTTTCAGCGGGTGCCTTTACAGGGGACAGGATTTCTACAATTATTTTACCGATTACCAGTTTGGGAGTTGGCTGGTTTACATTTTTATGATGAATCTGTCCCCGGTGGTCTATATCCGGAGTGACCGGGGTGATGCGTTCAATCCTTAAATTATTCTGCGGAAATTGATTTCCCTTTTCCACTTCCTCTTTAACCGGAGGATTCAACGTTGGTCTGATGACAGAAATTGTTTCGTTTGCCGAACCTGCTACTGTGAATTTTTCCCCGGTGTTTTCAGCATTTAGCTTTTCGAATTCTTTTGGTAGAGGTGAAATTTTTGAAATTGTTTTATCAGGAAATAAGGGTTTATTTTCGTAATCAGGGTCTGCTTTTTCTAAAGCCGATGGTTGTAAAGGCTTCACTATTTCATACTTAAAAGCTGCTTGGGCACTATTCATTAAAGGAGTCTCTTTATCATCAGCTTCCACCCTTTCTATATATTTTGAAAAATAGGATGGTTGAACAAATGTTCCCGGTTCATTGCTTTCAGACCTATTTGGATTAATGGATTCCTCTTCAATAGCGGATTCCGTGGCGTTGAATTCCGGGGGCGAAGGCAATAAATCAGGATTATGATTTACTGAACTTCTGGCTGCAATAGTTGAAAGGTATTGACTCATTAATTTTCGGATTGGATTAAGGCTGCGTATTGTTTACGCAGATTTCTGGGCAAGTTCAGGATTTCATGCTGTGACCAACCATACCTTGAGGCGATGTGGTGTATCTCCCTGATCAGTAATGGCCTTTCCTGTTTTAATTTGGTTAAGAAAAAAGATTGCATATCAAACTGCATCTGCTGTGTATGGCTGCATTCCGGGCAAACTGCCTGCATCTCCATGCTTAAAACAGGTGCCAACTCAGCCATTTTCAATTGTACTTTTTCATTGTCGGTATCAAAGTTCCCGTCCAGCAGGCACCTTTCAAACAGTTGCTTTTCTGCCTCTTCTCCGGATAGACCTTGGATACCCAATTCATCCTCTCCATTGGGCAACCTGAAGCTGATTCCCGGTTCAAGTTGAAACTTGCCGTTATCTGAAACAGAAACGGTAGGCTGGTAATGATTTAGGAGTTCTCTTAAGGAAAAATCCAAGTCAAATTTTTGCCCGCATGCTGAACATAAGATGGTGCTTGCTATTTTTTCCCCATAAATTGAAATATACAGTAAAGCCAGTATGCGGTCCCGCTCAGCCGTTACGATTTGGGCCGCATGGATCTTATTCCCTGATGTTCCAGAATGCATTAAGGAATCGAGCAGTCCGATCAGATTATGTGTATCTGAATCTTCAATTCCAATTTCATCAGCTCCGCATAAGCTCCTTAAGTAAACCCCCTGGGCACCGGGAGTTAGTTGCAATTGAAAAAATAAGTTGGATGAACTGTTCATTCAAATATACTTATTTATGTCTGAGTGGGTTCACTGACTTCTTCATCCCTTTCCCAACCTTCGTTTTGCAAAATCATTTGTTCAATGGCCACTGCATTGCCGCCTGCATCCAATTCGGGCAGTGCCTGATAGGTAGATACCCAACAGCGGTAAACCTTATAAGCTTTTGCCACCACTCCCTGTTCATTCAACAGTTCAATGATGATATCCTTTCTGAAGTCTCTTAGGGAAATGGCGGAATCGCCTTCCACGTTCCATACTTTTTTTGCCCAATTTTCAAATTCGGGATCATGGGTAACACCCCTATCCAGTGTAATCGGTTCAAAAGTCCATACACTTGGACTTAGACGGGAACTGCTGGGGTCACCACCTTCCCTGTGTTTGACAGGTTCGGTACTTTGTTTTAGCCCTGTAACTTTACTTACGCCGGCTACAACCTTCCCGTCCCAGCGGATACGGAATTTAAAATTTTTGTAGGGGTCAAAGCGGTAGGCGTTGGCCACAAATTGAGGAATTGGCATAATTATAGTTTTTTAGTTAAACCTGGATTTGACCAGTCATTTGTTGAAGGTACAGTATTACAAATTCTGCGGGTTTGAGCGGTGCAAAACCAACCCATATATTGACCATACCTAAATTGATATCATTTTGGGTGGTAGTTTCGCTGTCACATTTTACAAAATAGGCATCCTGTTTTTTTATACCCTGAAATGCACCTTGGCGGAAAAGGTTATGCATAAAAGCACCCACATTCAACCTGATCTGTGCCCACAACGGTTCATCGTTGGGTTCAAAGACCACCCATTTCAGGCCGCGATACAGGCTTTCTTCGATAAAGAGTGCGGTTCGTCGGACGGGGATGTATTTCCACTCGCTGCCGAAATCATTATCACCATCCATGGTTCTGGCACCCCAATTTACGATTCCACTTGGAAAAATCCTTAAAGTGTTGATTGCAACGGGGTTCAAAACGCCATTTTCCTGGTCGGAGAATTTGTACTCTAACCCGATGATTCCACGCAGATCGGCTTCCGTGCCAGCTGGAGCCTTCCACACGCCGCGGCTGGCGTCTGTTCTTGCAATCAGCCCGGCCATAGCCCCTGAAGGACCGACCTGCGTTTTGATCCCATCCTGGTTTACAGAGATGCGGGGATAAAACACTGCACTGTATTTTTTTGACAGGCCGACGCGTAAACCGCTGATTCCATTGATAACTTCTTGCACTTTTGTCCACTCGTCAGGCGGGTCCATTAACAGGAAAGCGCGTTTTTGCTCGCAGAAGGAACTGGCCGGCCCATACAGATCTTCGTGCACAAAACTAAGCGGCGGATTCTTATCCTTTGGCAGTATCATCAAATTAAACAGATCAACTTCTTTCTCAATGGTTAGATAAACCTGGTCATAATCTGAAAGCTCTGGCGCTGTTCCATCAGAAGCTTTAGTGGCGGAGGGTGTTTGAAATGCTCCGCTGCCATTATTGCCCACGCTGTAATAAAAAACATTTTTATTAAAATTTGCCGTAGTTATTATATTATCTACAACCGGTTGACTGGCGATTATTGTCGAGATAAAATTATCATCACCTCTTGTGGGAATAATTGCTAGCCGAGAACCCCATAATTCCGCTTTCCAGAAAAAGTTTCGAACGTTATTCTGCTGGAAATCATTGATCGCATCTTTTATTTTCTGCAGCCGTTGCCCCAGTGTATCAGCAGCTAATAAAACCAATGGAACAGGGGCTGTTACGGGCGCACCTAAGTTATCGATGGCGTCAAGGTTTATCGAAGTTAAAGTGGCAGGCGCTGCTGTAGCTATTTTATTTAAAACAGAAATATCCGTTGCTTTAATGCTAAATCCGGTTGGAGCCGGCCGAAACGAAGCATAGGGGCCTATTTCTAGTCCACCCTGGCCAGTGCCAAGCATCAGCGGGCCTGAAAGATCGTTGGTACCAGCCGGCGTTATCAGTACATAACCATCTGCGGCTGCGGAAACAATTTTCAAAAATTCTGACGCATCTGGCGGACCTGCTTCCGGCACGGGGCCGATTTGAAAGCTTACCGTAACTGTGACGCCTAAAATACCACGAGTGATATATGCCTGTTCGATGGCTTGTTTTATTGCTGCCGCTAAGTCCGCGGTAAAAGTTCCAACAGCAATGCTTCCTATAACGATCCCTGAAAAATCAACTTCTACCAGGCCTTTACCATCAACATTGACCCCGATCTTGTTGGTAGTTACCGTGCTTCCGAGCTTGGTGGCCCAGGCCGTGGGCTTTGAGGCAGGAGTCCCTGAGATAAAATTAACCGGTAATCCGGAAGTGGAAGAGCCACTGGACGGCGCCTGCGCGCCCGGTAATGCCGCCTCCACCAATTTAGACTTCTGTGAAAGAAAATTCGGCGCAAACAGAGGTGAGCGGGGATCCATGCTTAAATTTTGCCAATATTCATTGTCATTTGCTTTTACCCGTTGCCCCAGATTATTTGTTTCCCAACGAAATAATTCGATATTGAACGTGTTTTCCGGGCTGGGCCCTTTGTAAGTGACAACTGCCCGAATGCTTTCCCCGATCAGCCCACTTTGTTTTGCAGTAAGCGTCAATGCATCCGCCGCCGATTCAGTTAGTAGGGTAGAGCTTGCCTGGGTGGCTCCATTTGCGATCCTGGAAACATAACATTTGGTTCCACCGTTAATGAAAAACAATTTCACTTGCTGAGGCATATCACTAAGTGAATTGTCTCCGGAAAATTCTTTTTCAAAATCAGTATAGCTTAAACAGAGGACTGGGTCATTCATCGTGCCCTTTGGAGCCCTGCCAATAAAAATGGCAACAGATGTACTGACTCCCGCAATCGTTCGTACACCACTTGGTACTTCCTGAACATATACACCGGGATAAGAGGTTTGAACTGCCATAGTTTATAATTTAAAATGAAGGATTTATAAAAAGGAATGGGCACCATTCGAAATAGTGCTAAGATTACTGAAACCGATAAGGCTTCGCCACCGCAAGTCCCATTTTCGCTTGGACTTGAAAATTTTTTGTATGCATGATTGGGAATACCGAAGAATTTAAGCTAACCGTAAAAGGTCAGAATAAATATATCCGGAACATTATTGATCAGGAGAAAATAAAAAACAATTAAAATATCAAAATTTACTGTTTAAAACTTTTCTGCTGTTAAAGCCTAATTAAATAAATGGGATGAGTTAAAATTTAAATCTTTTTTAAAATGTTGATTTAGTTGGGTATTTTGGTAAAAGTAGTTGGTCTAATATAAAATACAATAAAATGTTTATAATTAACAATTTCTTGATTTCTAATAATTTAAAATTAGAAAATAAAAAATAAGAAAACTTGTATAAATGCGACAGCTAATGAAAATATAGTTTGTTATTTAAATGAATGTTGTCCGATGCAATAGGAATGCTGTGTTGGAATTTGTTTTTTTACCTTTGTTGCCTGTGAGTTGGTGCGTTGAACAAAAGTGGGTAGGACAAATTCCACTTGCTTTTCTGAATTGACGGACAAAATGGGGTTGGTCGTAATATCCCGCTTCCAATGCGATATCGCCTATTTTTTTATTGTTCTGCGCTAATAGCCTAAAAGCATAATTGAATTGGATTATCTTGGAATAGGATTTTGGAGGAATTCCCAAAATTTCCAGAAACCTTCGCTCCAGGCTTCTGGTACAAATCTGTAGCATCTCTGCCAACTTTTTAATGCAGATATTCCCATGGTGCTGTTCAATTATTGAAATGGCCTGAGAAAGTACATGATGGTTGTTTTCAGTTTTGTTTTGGATTCTTGCCCATAAAAAGTCCTCCATAGCGGAAAGTTGTTTGGTTACGCACTTTTCCCCTGCTGCTGTACTACCTATTGCAGCACTTTCATGTGGGAAAATTTCTTGCATGCAAATTAATTGATTGACAATTGATTTGGGGGAAATGCTAAAAAGCCGGTGAAAAACGATTGGATTCAATTCAAATGCAAGAAGATCCATTAAATTGGCTTTGGTGGAGAAATTGTTGATTTCAAAATGCTGGCCCAGAATATATATTCCTCCCTTTTTAACCTTGGGCGTGGGAGCTACCCTTTGGTGGTCCCAGTCCCCATTTCCCCAAATTACAAGGAGAAAGATGTTCCCATTGGGAACAGCAGTAACGGAGGAAATGTAATCCATCCCCAATTTAAAATGATGGATCTTTAACAAATAAGGCTGTAGGAAAATTTGCAGTGGCAGGGTGGTTTCCATAAAATCTTATGAATACGTGGTAGAAAAAGAATTTGGCTTTAAAAAGACTGTTTAAAGAATACGCTTTTTGAATTTCCTTCTGCCATTTTCTAGTAGATACGGCAAGGAAAAAAATTCAACACCGGAACTAATCACCAATATCTTTTAGGATGCCCAATTTACATAAATACCCTTCTACCCTGCCGGGTTCATACCTATAAGATTTTTTGTATATAAACTAATTGTAATAAATTGACACCAACCTGAATTTGAATTAATCGTGATTAACGTATACCCACTTAATCCCTGTGGAATTTACAATCGTTTTTTGGGAAATAAAAGTCTAAGCATTTTTTTTTAAGGAAGGAGACTACCCTATTTATTGATTATAAGTTGTAACTGATTATCAAAGGGATGGCAATGGGAATTGCTACAGATAAATAGTGTAATCTCATTTATGAAGTCCGAGTTTGAATCGAGCATTTTTGGCAAAGAAAAAGACGGAAGCTTTGAGAGTTTCATTTTACAAATTTGCAAATGGCGAATAGGACTTCTACCCCACTCTTAAAATAAAGCCCGCTTCATTTCGCTACTTGATTGTCAAAAACAAGGGACAAAAATAAGTTGTTTTTTTTGATGCAAATGAAAATTTCAAAAATGAATACTGTATATTTACACTATACAAAATCCAATGATAAAAAGTATCAAGCATAAAGCCCTAAAAAACTACTGGATAAAGGGTGATAGGAGCAAACTTCCATCAACTTTGGTACGAAAAATTGAATTGGTAATGGATATTATAGATAGCATTGAAAAGGTCCCGGATGATTTATTCCCGTTCCCTGATTTGAAACCGCATTTATTAAAAGGAAATAGAAGAGGCGACTGGTCAGTTGAAGTTTCAGGCAATTGGCGTATTACATTTAACTACGACAATGAAACTGCATCTGCATATGATATAGACTTAGAAGATTATCATTAAAATTGAATTGAAATGGAAAGACACAGAGAAACATACATTCACCCAGGAAGGACTTTCTTTGAGGA
>JBBDSB010000196.1:0-8781 GCA_040905205.1 Cyclobacteriaceae bacterium | reverse complement strand
TTTCCTTAAAATCCACTGGAATCTTGTTCTCCTGGCCATCAAAAAAACCGAGCCTTGGAATTAGGCCATAAAGGTGAGAAAATGCTTTCAGGCCTTCTACATCTGAGGAGGCTTCCCTCAGTGGTGTAAATGCGCTCGCCACGCCAATGCCCGCAATCCTGGACTCCGTTGCAGCTGTAAACAAGGCTACTGTCCCTCCCAGGGCATAGCCAGCAATAAAGATTTTATCTTTGTCAATGAATTCAATATCTTCCAGGGCATCCACTGCGGCCCTGGTATCTGTAACCATTTTTCCCATTTTTGACCATTGGGGATACCTTTGGTAGAAGCGAGTACCTTCCTCAATTCTCGCTCCATAACCTATAAGGTCCATAGAAAGGACCGCTATTCCTTTGGATAAAATGGCATCAAACAACCGGCTGAGGCTCACATCGTAACCCGAGTTGGCATATTTGTGTAAAAATATAACCACTGGTATTTTATCGGATGGAAGGGTTTGAAGTTCACCTTCAGCCCCGGTAGGATAATAAAGGGATCCATATAAATAATCACCAATGGCATTATATGGGGCAATGGTCTTCATTTTACCTTTGGTAATCCTGGGCCGGTTTATAAAGCTACTTACATAATCTTCTTTGCTGCTCAGCCTTTCGATTTTGCTGGCTGAAATCCCTGCCGGCTCTTCTCCCAACAACCAATTGATCTGTTCCCTGATTTTATCCCCCTCTGATTCCCAGGCTACTGCATCAATTGATCCTGATTGGTCTGGAAAATCTTCATTACTTTCCTCCCGCCACTCTTCAAAATCGAAATCATAAAAAAGTTTGTTTTCCCATGGTAGATGCTTACGTCCGAATTGAATATCCAACCAATCCATAAAGGCCTCTAAATCCCTGGCGGATACTGCATGGACGCCATCCCTGAAACGAATGCCCAATTTATCGGATGCGTTATGAAAGGCGTATACTTTTGCGAGAGAATGATACAGTTGCTCTATGGCCCATGGATCCCCTCCACCACCTTCTCTGATTGAAGTGCTTAACATTAAGGAATTGGGTGCAATCAAGGCCATTAATGAATTTTGGTCGATGGGCATTTTATGTTCCCTTCCCGCATAAAACCGCAAACGGGGATGCAACCAATGGGTCCTTCTGGAAACCAGAAAGTCAATGGACTCATTGGCATGACGATCATCCGTATACCGGTACGGAAATTCCCCGCCGGTGCCGCCACTGCTGGAAATTACAGCCGTTATCCTTTCATCAAAGGCGGCGGCAAACAGCGATTGCTTTCCGTTTCGGGAGTGGCCGGTGATGGCAATTTTGGATTGATCCACTTCATCCAGGGTATACAAGTAATCCACTGCCCGATGCGCTCCCCAGGCCCTGGTCATTAAGGTAGTCCAGTCATGTTCCGGATAAAGTTCCAGGTATTCCCGGGTATCGTCTTTGTCATCTGCGCCGGCATACACCAGCCCCATATAGCCTCTTCTAACGGCTATCTGCGCCCATCCTCTGTGGTTCCACTGCGTCATAAATACCGGGAAAGGACCTTCGCCAGGAGGGGTAAACAGCTCCAGGGTCAGCTTGGCCTTATGATTTTCCCCAAACCTGAGTTCAATCATTTGGATCCGCACACCATTTTCCATTTTTTCCTCTAAGACCATTGCCTTCAAATTAATGGGGGGATCAGGAAAAGTCCCCGACAGTATATGCTTCACCTGTTTCCTAAAGTAATCCCTCTGGGAAGCCCATTGGGACATGGTGGAAATCGGTATGTTTTCTTTGCCTTCCCCAATAATCAGGGGATCAGGCAAAAAGGGAATAGAGGGAATTGCCCCATAATCAGGGGGCAATTCTCCGGTTCTTTTGATCCAATCCAGCCAAGTGCTATCATGATGGCTAACAAAGCTGTCATGGCTGCCTGGTTTCTCCTGCAAAAGGATCAGCTCCTTCAGGTAATTTTCTCGTGCCTCCTCCTCGGTTTGGGCCTTTCCCTTAAAAGGGAAAAGGCAAAGCACAATAAAAATCAAACCGAAAGCATTATTTTTTTTCAGCATGATCAATTATTCAATGTTATCGTCAATGGTTTCAAGTGGGGGAATATTGTTTTCGTCTCCATCATAACCTATGTTTTGATTAATGGTGCCCAGGGTATTGGCTGTGATGACACTTTGGGGGATTGGCCAAAGCACATGGTAAGGATCAATGGCTGCCGTATTGCCAAACCATTGGAAAAGGGGTTCATGGTAATGAAAATTGAGGCGCATGACCCTATCGTAATACCAGTTTTTATCACTAAAACCATCTAGCGTATATCCATTCAGATTGGATCTGGCCATGATATAGGAGGCCCGGACCATTTCACTATGCCGAGGTTCTTCGGTATACAACTCACGTGCCCGCTCATCAAATAAATAATCGATGGTCACGGCAGAAGGGGATACCAATGGAGCATTGGCCCTTGCTCTGACCACATTGATGTCATTGGCAGCTGCCGCCAGGTCCCCCTTCCAGAAATGGGCTTCTGCACGCAATAAATAAGTTCCAGCCAGGCGGAACACATAAAAATCCCCTTGTCCACCCAATGGCAATCTATTGTTGGGTGTGGGGACAAAGGTTTTGTAATGTGGCCAGGGGAACCAGGTATCGGTGGTATCCACCAAACTGCCATACAATTCTTTAGTAAGCGGCTCTCCCAACTGTGGGGAACCTTCCCTACAATTGATGATTTCAGCAATCTCATCACCCATTTCAATCCAATTATTGGCGGACCTTCTCAAGTCCGGTGTTTCCTCCCAGGTATAATTGGCATCTTCCCAAATTTTATAATGCCAATAATCATTCGTTCGTACATCACCATTGCCGATTCCGAGGGTATCCCCGATCGGCGTGTCCCAATTACAGGCCCTGTTGCCGGTCGCATCCAAAATTTTCCACCAGGAGGGAGAGTACCAACGCATGGTATAGGTACCGGGAGACCAGGTTCCGGGAGGGGCATCAGGCCTATCAATCGTGGAATAGATGGTTTCTGTATTCTGGGAATTGTTGATGTTTTCAAATCGGTGAAGGTCCCATAGGACATTTTTGCTGTCATCATCGGCATCAATCCCGAAGCGCTCATTCATTAAGGAATAAGGTCCGTTAATTACCTCGGTTGTTGCAGCTATGGCCCTGTCAAAATCAAGATTGGCCAGGCTGACTTTGGCCAATAGATGGTTGGCTGCCCCTTTGGTCATATCGCCCAAAATGGCCGGTTCTACAGGAAGCCATTCTACAGCCTGTTCGAGGTCCCCTTGGATTTTTTCCAAGATCACCCACCTGCTATGGGTTTGAAAATCCAGCTTTGCGCCGGATAACTCCACTCCAATCCAGGGCACATCTCCGTAAGAATGTACCAGGCGGTAGTACCAATAAGCCCTGTGCCAGTAAGCCTCTCCCAATAAACGGTTTCTTACCTGTGGATCTTCCCATTCCACTTCGTCAATTCTGGATATCAATACATTGGCATTTTTAATGAATTCATATACATTTTCAAAATAGCTGAGAAAAGGAAAAAAGGCACTATTACTCGGTGTAGTCCTCCTAAAATCTGCCTGAACCAAAGGAATGGCCAGTTCGGAAGCGGCATGTTCCATGGATAAGGGATGCCGGTTGCCAGTGGACTCAAATTGCAGGTTCTTCCTAAGTGTCACCAAAATCGCTTCAAATCCTGCTTCGTTGACGTAGACATTTTCAGGTGCCAAAAAGGAAAGCGGATCAGGTTCCAGCCATTCTTCGGTACAGGAAATGAACAGCAGCAGCATTAATCCTGATAGTAAAGGTTTGATTAAAATATTTTTCATGATTTGTTCATTTAGTCTTTCAAATAGCATTATAGGGATAAACTTATTCCAGTGGTAAAAATCCTCGGCATGGGGGAAGCACCGGATTCAGGATCCCAATGGGGCCATTTGGTGAAAGTGGCCAGATTTCTAATGGATCCGAATACCCTAAGGTTATTCAGCTTTAAACGCTGGGCCAAATTGGATGGCAAAGAATAAGCCAGGGATACATCCTGGATTCTGACAAAAGAGCGGGGTTTGAATATCCTTAATCCTCCACCATATCCACTGGTACTCACGTCCAACCTTGCGTAATCATTGATGGGGTTTTCAGGTGTCCAATAGGGGACAGGCCCTACGTTTCGGCTTCTTCTATCATTGGACTCAAACCCCCCGTTCAGGGCAGGCGAATAAGAACCAATGTGGCCCAAATCAGCCCTTATAAAAACCGATGCGGTAAAATGTGTTAAAAAGGTAACATCATTCCTAAAACCCAAACGGTGCCTGGGCCTTTCATAACCAATAAATTGCTTATCGACAAGATCATTGTAAACCCCATTATCATCTACATCCACTGCTTTGAAATCACCTACTCTCATCCCATAAACACTTGCCTCATCGGCTTCATCTTCCTGCCATACCCCCAACAATTCATAATCCCAAACCACGTCTATGGCTTGCCCTGGAAACCATTGGTTGGAATAATCAGGCACCTCTCCTGTTTGGGTCTGCCCCAACAAAGTATATTCTCCAATATCCCCAAACAAGCGTTTGATATTATTTCGGTTCATGGAGAACACCAAACTGGATCTCCAGGTCAGGTTCTTATTATTAATATTAACGGTATTGATCGTAGTTTCAAAACCACGATTTCCCAGTTCTCCCAAATTGGAAGTAACATCGTTAAATCCGGTGATCCTGGGAAGAATACGGTTCATGAGCAGGTCTGTGGTGGTCATGTCATAATAATCAAGGGTCAAATCAATGCGGTCCTCCATGATACCTACATCCAATCCCAGGTTGATGGATTCTGTTCTTTCCCATCTTAAACCTGCATTGGATAGAGAGGAATTAAAGACGCCTACCCTTTGCCTGGTTCCATCATACCACAAATTGGACCCCAATCTGGCAAGAGATGCGTACATCCCGATATCGCGGTTTCCATTGACTCCCCATGAGAGCCTTAATTTCATCCTGTTGATAAGATCGGAATTAAAAAATTGCTCATCACCAATTTGCCATGCAAAGGCCAGGGCCGGAAATGTGGCCCTTGGATTCTGGAGACCAAACGCCGAATATCCATCCCTTCTAATGGAGGCGGTCAACAGGTATTTGTCCATCAGGGTATAATTGACCCTCGCCATCATGGCATCACCTGTGCTCCGGTAATCATAATTCGAAAGAGAAGGGTTATTCCCAAATTGCAAAGCATGGTAACCCAATTCCTCTGTAGGGAAAAAATTGATGTTACTGTTGTCCGATGACCATCTTTTGGTCTCTTCCACGTTGTACAAAAGGGTCGCATCTATGGAAT
This sequence comes from Cyclobacteriaceae bacterium, assembly GCA_040905205.1. GTDB lineage: Bacteria > Bacteroidota > Bacteroidia > Cytophagales > Cyclobacteriaceae > Cyclobacterium. The sequence goes on along the minus strand of JBBDSB010000196.1, from coordinate 3,424 downwards.
GAATTCCTATTTCTTTGTTCCATTTCAAGAGGTTATCCACCATCCATTCATAATGGGAGTACTCGTTACGGGTACCTCGACTCAAATCCTCTGAGGGCCTTCCACCCAAGCGGACATCTGTAGAGATAAACCTCAGGTCTTTCATGGTCTCATACCTTGGCTGAAATGAAACAGAATAGGTAATACCAAGGGGTAAAGTAACTTTTGCGAATAAAATTGAAAAAAGGTTATTGACTTTTCTTAGTTTATCCGTCCGGTAATGGTCAATCAGAGGATGGAAAGTATGCCCATGAGGTAGCCGTTCCAGGTTACCGTCTTCATTAAATTCACGTCCAAATGGACTGTTGGCATAAAAATCCATACTGGCCGGCACCCCACTTTCATCGCGGTCTGAAAATTGGGTATTCAATCCAACATTTAACCAATCCGTAACATCAAAATCAACGTTTAGCTTAGAACGGACAGCAGAGAATTCATCACCCACCCTGATTCCTTCATTATCGGTATATCCTATGGACCAGTAATAATTAAAGCCTTCTGCTCCGCCCCCTATACTTAAATCATGGGTCTGCCTGAGTCCCCGACGCATGACCACATCATACCAATCGGTGGTCGTGCCGGAAAGGAAATTCTCTTGTTCGATGGGAAAAAGACGCAATCTCGACATGTATTCCCTGGTATCATCATCCAATGGATTATCTCCGAAATTCCGCCAATCTTCCACGCTGACATCAGCAGGAAGCTCATTGGGATTGGTATAAAAGTGATAGGGGTTATTGGGAAACATTGTCCTGAAAAAATCTTTCCTAAATTGTATATATTCATCCGGTCCTAAAGGCCTCCTCTCCAGGGCAGGTTCGGAAATCCCCATTCTTGTGGAATAGTTGATGGTAGGCTTACCTGATTTACCTTTCATGGTGGTGATCAAAATCACCCCTGAAGCCGCTTTGGAACCAAATACCGCCGCCGAACTGGCATCCTTCAAAATATCAATGGATTCTATGTCATGAGGATTAATATCCTGTATGCTTCCTTTGTAAATTACCCCATCCAAAACGATTAAAGGATCTGTTCCGGCATTCAATGAAGTGGGGCCCCTTACTTCCAGAGAACTTCCTCCTGAAGCGGAGGTAGACTGGTTGGCATTAAATCCTGCCACAGTTCCCGTCAGCATGTCTGTTAACTGCGTCATGGTTTGGTTTTTAAAAGCATCCGCATTGATTCTTTCGACGGATCCGGTAAGATCCCGTTTTTTAACCGTACCATAACCCACCACTACCACTTCATCCAAATCAGCGGCATCTGAAACCAAAGAGACGTTGATTTCATTTTGATTTCCGACAGTTATTTCTTTACTGATATAACCAATAAAGGAAACTACCAGCACTGACTCCGGGCCAGGAACATTTAGGCTGAATTCACCCTCCATATCAGAAACGGTACCGGTGGTTGTCCCTTTAATAATGATGCTCGCTCCTGGTAATGTTTCCCCGGTGTTTCCGTCAGTGATGGTTCCGGAAACTGTTTGGTCCTGGTTACCTTGAAACGCCCATAGAGGTGTCCCTACCGTAAAATAAAGCAACAAACAAAAGGATAAAATGAGCTTTCCTTTGGAAACTATAAGGGATTTTGTACACCAATTGAGGTGCTCTTCCCCTTTGGATGCCTGTAAGACACCCAATAATTGTACGTGTTTTTTCATTAGAATTTGGTTTAGGGTAAGATTAATGATAATCAATATGACTTTCTTCGTGCCCGGGTCCGACCGGTAATGCCCAATACAGAAATTGGGGCCTTTGCTCATTAGCACCCAAACTTTAATTTGGATTCATTCAGTCAGGTAAATTTTAATTGTTTTTATCTGAATCTTATTTGGTGTTAAAGTAAATTTACAAATAAAAGAGTTGAAAATAATATAGCTTGTATCCCTATTAATTTTTCGGGTACGCAACCGAAATATAGACATTAAAACCAAAAAAAACAATACATGATTGATTTTATGAATTAGTATGATTTGATCAAATACCATGGGCATTTGACAGGCGTTTTATGAATTTGTCATTTTAACTATCTTTAGGACTTTAAAACAAATCCATCACCATGATCAAACTGAAAATTGCCGTGATATTCCTTTTTTTCTTATTGATAGTTCCTGCTTTGGCCCAGGATGGCAAAAAAGTCACCTTGGAAGATGTGTTTAAGAAGGAAATTTTCCAGCAAAAATCCATTCAGGGAATCAATTGGATGAAAGATGGACAATATTACAGTACCCTGATTAGGGAGAACGGGGCGCCAAAAGTCGTACAGGTCGAATTATCCTCCGGTGAAAGACAAAAAACGCTCATTGATGGGAGTAAACTGGCAATTGATTTTTCACAATACTCCTTTAATGCCGATGAGTCCAAAGCCCTGCTGGCTTCGGAGGTGGAAAGCATCTACAGAAGATCTACCAAGGGAGTTTATCATGTTTTGGATTTAGCCACCGGAGAATTGACACCTTTAATGCAGGGTGAAAAAATCTCCTTTGCAAGCCTTTCCCCGGATAACCAAAATGTGGCCTATGTAAAGGATAACGATATCTATTATACCAACATTTCCACCGGCCAGGTCACCCAGGTCACCCAGGATGGGGAAATCAACAAAATCATCAATGGGGCTGCGGACTGGGTTTATGAAGAAGAATTTTCTATGGCTAAAGCCTTTGAATGGTCTCCAAATGGCCAGCAAATTGCTTTTATCCGTTTTGATGAAAAAGCAGTTCGCGAATTCAACATGCCCATTTGGGGATCCCTTTATCCCAAAGATTATATATTTAAATACCCTAAAGCCGGGAAAAAAAACGCAAAGGTAAGTCTGCATGTTTACCACCTTAATGATAATACCACCATTCGCCTGGATTCCGGAAAAGAGAAAGACATTTACCTGCCAAGGTTCTATTGGACAGGTGAAGCATCCACGCTGGCCTTTATCAGGTTAAACAGGTTGCAAAACCAAATGGATCTTTTCCATGCCGATGCGCAGACAGGAGCTAATTCCCTTACCCTAACTGAAAATTCCGATACCTATGTCGATTTGAATTATAATGATAACCTGGTATATCTGGATAATAAGGATGGGTTCATGTCCACTTCAGAAAAGGACGGCTACAAACACATCTACCATTATGATCTTCAGGGCAATGTCATCAGGCAGATTACCGATGGAGAATGGGAGGTAACTGAGTTGATTGGTGTAGATCAGGAAAACAAAAAGGTATATTATGTATCCACGGAAACCTCTCCGCTGGAAAGACATTTTTATGTAATCAATTTTAATGGAAAGCAGAAAAAAAGGCTGACCTCAGAGCCTGGAACCCATCAGATCAATATGAGTCCTGATTTTAAATTCTATATCGATTCGCATAGTACTGCTTCCCAACCCCTAA
>JBBDSB010000195.1:0-1463 GCA_040905205.1 Cyclobacteriaceae bacterium | reverse complement strand
CATGGTAAGATTTAAATTACAATTATTTTAAAGGCAAAATTCAGTCATTATGCATTTAAGCCTCTGGAAAACCTGCATTAGGCTGATAATATGGACGAATTTTGACTCCGACAAAACCATAACCGAGTACCGATTAAAATTCTATTTTGGGACTCTCGGAATAAAGATAAGGTTAAATTAAAGCATTTCCCCTATATGGCAAGCCATCCTACAAAATTTTGCGGGGCCAGGGTCAAGTCAACGCTTGAATGACTGATAAATTTTTAGTTAGATCAAGGCTCATTTTTTTATCGCCGAGATAGCTTAAAAGACGCAACGGATTACCCCGCAGGTTTAGGCTTGCCTGGACGCTAGTGACCGATGGATACGTTCCTTTTTTATCCATCTTTGGTCCCTACGGGACCGGGGTCGGCAACACATCCTTCTCAATTCCAACATTCATTTTTACCTTTGGAATCAGGGTCTTATGAAAATCGACAAATATTGACCATCAGTCCCATAGGGACTACATATGGGTAAAAAAAAAGGGTGAAAATCCGATCTCTGTGCCTTTAGGTACAGCATGTGCATTCGTGGACATTCTATTTTACGTATTTGATAAGGTAAAATTCTCATTGCCAAAACACTGTGTCATATTGTTATTACCATGAAAACCTGATTCATCCATACGTTGACGATATTCATGTTCCGTACCTGACGGCACGCTGGCGGACGGATGCCTTCGCTTTTCTACTCATCTTTGGTCCCTACGGGACCTGTATTTAATGAAATCATAATTTTCCGCGAATTAAATGGGTTTAAAAATATATTTTTTGTCGAATTCAACTTCATGGATGGTTAGAAGCTCTTCATATTCCTCCAGAAACGTCTTTTTCCTATGGTGTTCTTCTTGATTTTGAATGTATTTGATGATATTTCCTACCTCCTTTTTTGTATAGGAAAAAGCTCCAAACCCAGATTGCCATGAAAATTTATCTTTAGTAAGATTCTTATCATTTATCCATTTGGATGAATCTTGTTTGACATTTTTAATTAATTGTGATAGAGATTGAATTGGTCTCATTCCTATAAGCAGGTGGATATGGTCTGGCATCCCATTTATTTGTAACATTTTGTGATCATAATTTTGAACAATACCTGTTATATATTTATAAAGATCAGATTTCCATTCTTCCCTGATTATGCACCTTCTATTTTGAACTGCGAAAATTACCTGTAGGTGAATTTGGGTATATGTATTTGCCATCTTTTATAATTTTTTAATTGGGATACAAGAAAATTCACTTTTCGTATTTAAATTTTTCGAATTTTATTTAACTAATTTATATAAAATTTTATTTTTATCCAATTTATGAATTATTCTATTACATTTTTTATTATTTCACAAGGATTTGTTTCAAATTTCATTTCAGTCCCGTAGGGACTACATATGGGTAGAAAAAAGGTGACAAACCGATCCCTGT
>JBBDSB010000194.1:0-8800 GCA_040905205.1 Cyclobacteriaceae bacterium | reverse complement strand
CAACCCGAAGAACGGGGAAATCAGAAAGGGAGGTAAATTGGATCCCAGCAGCAGGTTCTCTCAGGACAGGTTCTACCCTTATCTTGACAAGCCGGTCCATTTTTCAGATGGCGCTTCAAGTGTGGTTTCTGTTATTTTGGGAGCAGATAGTGTGTTGTATCAGTTTGACCCAAAACGGGATTTTGAATTGGTAAACAGGATCACCGTTCCGAGGTTAAAGCCTGATGTCCTCCACTCCATTCCTATGGAGGATGCGAGTAGGGAAACCCTTCAGCAACACAGGCAAGCTAATGCGTTTAGTGGGAATTTTTATAATATGATGGGAATGGGGGATGACTTTTTGATTGCCTACAGGACAGGTGGGGAAAAAGGACTTTGGACCGAACAAATGGATGAAGCGGCTAGGGCGGAATTCAGCGCATCCGTACATCGCTTTTATATTCCCATTGAGAATGGAGAATTGGCTGGAGAACCCATCCGTTGGGATTTACCAGGTGACCTTGCCCTGGGGGTGGGGGAAAATAGGTTTATCCACTACCACAGGGACCAGGCCGAGTTGCATGAGTATGAGAAGGAGTACCAGTGTTATTATATTTATGAATTGCGTCTAAAGGAAAAATAAGTAGGTTTGTTGTAGCTAATTTGGCATTCCTAATAATAAAGCCAATTTGATTGTACATCTGGAAAATTCTTGCTGCATCAATTGGCCATTGGGGTTGGCTTTTTAAAGCTTGTGTTTCTCAAGGATAATCCTGATAGAAAATTGTAGTGGAAACTACTCCAACGGATGGTCCATAGGAAAAAGTCCGAAAATCATGACAAACTTTTGAATTAGGCTGTTAGCTAATAACTCAATAGCAATTAAATGATATTTAGTTCTATAAGACCCTGAGAGCCATGTAATTTTTTGTATTTTGATGTACTTTTCTTTTCGTTCACTTTAATAAGTGGCAAGACAGTGGCAATTGATGCAAGGACACTGATCCTAAAATTGTAACTATATTATAGCCCATAAATCAATACCAAAACCCCTTCAATAGGAATGCGGCTTTAGCCCATTCCAATAAATAGCATTCCAAAAACCCCGGCTTTAGCCAAAATTGAGGAAATTTAAGGGCATACGATTTTTAAATGGATTCGGAAAGCAAAAATTTCAAATGATTAATTGGATTTGATTTGCCCTAGAAAATCAAGAAGCGCATCATAGGGGAAAAATATTCCGCCATGAAAAAGTCCGGATATTTTATTTTATGCTTGATCTTTTTGACATTTTGTGCGGAAAAAAAAGTCATCCAACTATATCGTATTTGACAATAAAGAGCTACCAAAAATAAAATTATATTTGTATCCAGTTAGATACATGGTTTATGTTCTTTATCGAGAAGACATCTGAATTTGATATAGCAGATTATTTAGACAGCGAAGAAATGATTGCAGCGTATCTAAACACTGTGTTGGAAGAAGGGGACAACTCTGATGTGATTAATGCAATAGGCCATATTGCAAAGGCCATCGGGATGACAAAAATAGCGGAAGAAACCGGATTGAGCAGACCGAGCTTATACAAAGCATTATCAGATGGAGCGAAACCTCAATTTGCAACAATCATGAAAGTTCTAAAAGCCATAGGAGGACAAATACAAGTGAATCCAATTTCTGGTCGGAAAAATAACGACACACATCAGGTATAGTAATTGTGCGCTGACTGCTTGGAAATGAATTATTGTAGCCAATAAACTTTGCAGTAGGCAGAAAAGAACCTGTTACAATTGATCTCCGGATCTATTGGATGCGGAAAGAGGTTCCTCTCTTCAGCACTTGGTTACCAGGCACCTTATTTCTTTTAGCAATATCCTCAAACCTGAGAGATATTCTTTAATTTAAGGCCAACCTAATAAAACCCAATTCATCTGCGATATTTTCAAAAATCCAAATATCCCCCTCCCTGACAAAGTATTGTACGGGATTTTTTGCCAGTTGGGGAACAGGTGCTTCAGCCAACAACACAAAATCTTTGTCGTAAACGGAAAGGTATACCTTCCTATTTTTAATTTCAGGCAACAGTTCATCGGGTTCTTTTTCTTCCGCAAACTCGATCATAAAGGAAAACCGGTAGGGAAAAACTGATCTCTTCCATTACCTTTTGATAATCCACCATCAATGTATCCAGTTCAAATTTCAAAATACCGGCAGTGTTGTTTTTCCTTTTGTTCCCACAGGATAGGAGGATACAAGTCAAAATCAGAAATAATTTGCTATTCATATTTCGGTATTAATTCGGAAAGTCGAAATTATACCTTTTTACGAAAAATAGAGGTTAAAAAAGGTTAAAGAACCGGAAAAAAAACATATTTTAAGGTTATTTTTAGTATTTTCAAAATATTAAATGATTGTAATATGGTATTATAGCGCGGTATTCCGGCTTTCGGAGAACCAAAGGTAGGTACAAAACCAAATCGAAAAAATGAAAAATTATGCGATAGTGATTAGCTTCCTTGTCATTTTTGGCTGCTCGGAAAACCAATCCAAATCTGAAGTCGATCAGGATTTTAAACTGACCTTGGATACGGTGGTGATTGATCCAAAAGGCGGCATCATAAACCTTAAATATGGGCTTACCAGGCCAGAGCTTTCCAGTGATGGCAAATACCTTTATCACTATAACTACGGAGAGGCCAAGTTTGATAAAATCAACCTGGAGGATTTGGTCTTGGAAGAGACGCTTCAATACGATAAGGAAGGCCCCGATGGAATGGGATCTTTTGGAGGGTATGCTTTGACTTCATCTGATCAAATCATGGTTTGGTCTTATAGAATCAATGCCCTTTTTGACCAGGAAGGCAAAAAAGTCAGGGACTTAAAATTGACCAAAATTGCCCCAGAACTAAAGGGTCCGGAAGCATTTCCCTTTCGCCTGATGGAGCACCCCAGTGACCCGAATACTATTTTCGGCCTGTATGTTCAAAATCTTGAAAACCAGTATTTTTTAGCCAAGTTTGATCTGGAAAACGAAACGTACGAAAAAATATCATTGCCTGAAACGGAGAAACTCGAGAACTACAGGATGGAAATAGAACAAGGTGGAAGGACGGTTGGAGCTTTTAGCCCGGTGCCCATGGCAACTAAAATCCGGGATAATAAAATTGTACTGACCAACGGTGCTTACAATGAAGCTTATGTCTACGATATTTCGTTGGATTCTCTCTACCTGATATCATGGGACAGTAAGCTCACTGGAAACCAAAATGAGTATAAACTCCCAAAAACCGTAGAGTCGGAGCAAGCAGAAGAACACAGAAGAAAATTCAATGAGTCGATCAATTTTTTAGACCCTATATGGGATCCTGTTTCCGAGCGATATATTCGACTTTCATTTAAAACCAAATTTTCCGCTGACCTCAATGAATATGGAGAATCCGAAGAAATTGGTGCCGAAGTTTTCCTGACTGTATTGGACAAGGACTTGAATATTGTCAAAGAGACCTTCCTGGACCAGTATCAAAAAAACCCTCGCTCCCACTTTTTCATTGACAACAAAATCTGGTTGTATGAGAATATAGATGATGAATTGGGGTTTGTGAGGGTTACTGTAGATTGAAAAAACGATCGAAAAAACCCATTAGGGTTTAAGGGTGGCTTTGATCTATATTAGCTCTTAATCTTGTTAATTGACCCTCCTTTCCTCTTTCTTTTTGTCTCTTAAGAAACAGTTTTAAAATGTCTTGCCTTGCCCAAACCAAACCCGAAGCCTGAAGGGCTTCAAGATCAATAACCCCGGGTCCAACCCGGGGGCCATAACAGAAACGTCCCCACAACCCCGGGAGTGGGTTGAACATAACTGTCCGAAAGCTTAATAAATCGACATCAATGTCGGCCACCTGTTCGGATAGATAGAACATGATGCGATGGACCAGGCGGAAGGTGATAACTAACCAAACTCGTACAGTTCAACCCCTACCAGGGTTGGGGATTTCATGAGTCAGGTCCTAATCCGTGGGTTGGCACCCACGGTTATTGTTGTTACGGCCCTCCAGGCCTGAAATTCGGTGCAATTACTATGTTTAGACTGTAACACCTGGACATTTATCATATCCTTTTCTCAGCCTTATCGAATTTAAAAAATGAAAGGCTTCGACATTCCTTGCCCCTACCCTATGTTTCCTTTATTTATGTCATATTTTAAAATGCAGTTCACTTGAAACAAAAAGAAACAAACCCGCCTGCGGCAGGCAGGAAGTTCAAGACAAAAAAATCCTTCTCCCCGCAATCCTGCCGCGCCCCTCGGTTTTTTGTCGGCCCAACGCTCTTTACGTACATCAATATTTTTTTCGTTTTGAATGTTAACCTTTTAATTCAAACATTTTAAATTTAATCCACCATGCAGATTATAAGAAATCAGAACTGTGCCCAGGCAAAGGCAGAGGTATGTGTGATGAAGTTTTTTACAAAACATTTCTTTAAGGAACGAGGTCATTTGTCCCAAAATCCTATTTACCCTTGTGTGGGAAGCGTCCGGATTTAAATTTGCACAGCAGCGGGGTTTCCCTGTGGTCTCAGGACAGGTTGGTTACTTTTTGGTAGCGATTTGTTTAGAATGCGGGAAAGGCTACAGGAAAAAAGACCAACGGTTAAAAATATCTAAATAGGATAATTTAGCCAATATCAGTAACACTTCCCTAAATTTTATTGTACAGGTGTCCCAGCGACCAAAACTGGAAAAACGATTTATATCATTTATTGGGGTTGATGGGCGGCTAAAATCGGAACATACATTAGTAACCATAAAAATACTTTTTTCTATTTGTATACTTCCGATCTTGGATAAAATTTAATCTTTCAAACGACTTAAGGTTTTTCTTTTGCCAAAATAAATTGGTTATTTTTGTGAATAGAAATGATAATGCCTTGGTTTTATTGGATTATGTTATCCTGATTATTCTCATGATACAGCACTTTAAAATTATAGAGTACACAACTTGAAATAGGCACTGAAAAACAGATTTGGCAAATCCCCCTTTTTAAGGGGGCTGGGGAATTTTTACGCTAGCGCATCACATATCAAATCGTTATTTATTATTAGTTCCGTTAAAATCACAAAACTTACCAGCCGATGGATTTTTTTGGCAATGGGGTAACCTAAATTTTTTGTTATTAAAATCCAGGAGTAAATCCACCCTAGATTTTCAACACATTCCAACTCATAAATTTTCTTTTAGGGGATTAACTAATATATTTAGAGTTGAATCCAATGTTGATTTTTTTAAGATGTATAAAAAAGGCCTAAGCGAGCGGGACATTTGCACTAAATTCATCAGCCCTGCGCTGAAAAATGCCGGATGGGATATTCAAAAGCAAATTCGTGAGGAAGTGTTTTTTACCGACGGACGAATCATCGTTCAAGGTGCGCTTCATACCCGTGGAACCAGAAAGCGGGCTGACTACATTCTCTATTACAAGAATAATATCCCTCTGGCCATTATCGAAGCCAAGGACAATAAGAAAGGAGTAGGTTCAGGTATGCAGCAAGCCTTGGAATATGCAGAAATACTCCAACTTCCCTTTGTCTTTACTTCAAACGGTAACGCTTTTGTTTTTCATGACAAAACCAATGCTGAAATAAGGGAAAAGGAAATCCCCTTAGATGAGTTCCCCTCACCTGATACACTTTGGGAAAAATATTTGAAATTCAAAAAAATAGAAACGCCAAAGGAGCGTGAAATCGTCGAGCAAGATTATTTTGTCGATGATTCCGGCATGAACCTAAGGTACTATCAGGCCAACGCAGTCAACAGAACGATTGAGTCCATTGCTAAAGGACAAAATCGAATCCTGCTGGTCATGGCTACCGGAACAGGGAAAACGTACACCGCTTTCAACTTGATCTGGAGACTTTGGAAAACAGGGATCAAAAAACGAATTCTTTTTCTAGCTGACCGAAATGCCTTACTCACCCAAACCAAAAACGGGGACTTCTCCCCTTTTGGAAATGATATCATGCATATCATCAAAAATCGCAAAATTGACAAATCCTACCAAATCTACTTTGCGCTGTATCAAGGCTTGACAAGCAATGAAGAAGAAAAAAATGCTTACAAGGAATTCAGTAGCGACTTTTTTGACCTGATTGTAGTGGATGAGTGTCACCGTGGTTCGGCCTCAGAGGCCTCTGCGTGGCGGGAAATCCTGGACTATTTCCAAGGAGCTACACAGATCGGTATGACTGCCACACCGAAGGAAACCAAAGACATCTCCAATATGGACTATTACGGAGAACCTGTCTATACCTATTCCCTCAAGCAAGGGATTATGGATGGTTTTTTGGCTCCTTACAAGGTAGTGAGAATCACCACCAACCTGGATGAAGGTTGGCGACCTTCATCGGGTATGTTGGACAAATTTGGCCATGAAATCAAAGACCGGATTTATAACCTGAAAGATTATGACCGCAAAATGGTCATCGATCCACGAACGCAGCTCATCGCAGAGAAGATAACAGAATTCTTAAAAGCTACTGATCGATTTGCCAAAACCATTGTCTTTTGTATTGATATAGAACATGCACAACGCATGCGGCAGGCTTTGATCAATGCCAATGCAGATTTAGTTTCCCAATACCCCTACTATGTGGTCAAAATCACGGGAGACGATGAAGTGGGGAAAAGAGAACTAGACAACTTTACAGATGTAGAGGAGCGGTTTCCCGTCATTGCTACTACATCCAAAATGTTGACCACTGGTATTGATACCAAGATGGTCAAGCTAATCGTACTTGAAGCGAACATTGCTTCAATGACGGAATTCAAGCAGATCGTAGGAAGAGGCACAAGAATCCGGGAAGCCGAAGGAAAGCTGTATTTCACCATTATCGATTTCCGAAAAGCCACCAACCTTTTTGCGGATCCGGATTTCGATGGGGAACCTGTTCAGATATACGAACCTGATTTGGAAGATTCCCCGGTGCCTCCAATATATCCAGAAAACGAGGAAGAAGATGGTAGTCTGGCTGGAGAACCTGAAACGCCCGGGCTGGAGACTCCTCCTCCAGATATCCGTATACACGAGCCAGACCCTGATGAAGAACCCAAAAAATACTATGTCAACGATGTAGAAGTTATTGTTATTAACCAGCGAATCCAATACTTTGGCGCAGATGGCAGGTTGATCACGGAATCTTTGAAAGATTATACCCGAAAAAATATAGATCAGAATTTCGGTTCACTGGATGCATTTATACAGTGCTGGACGGAAGCAGAAAAAAAGGAAATTCTATTGGCAGAATTGGCCGAGCAGGGGATTTTATTGGAAGCACTACGGGAAGAAATTGGAAAAGAAATGGACGATTTTGACCTGATCTGTCATATTGCCTTTGACCAACCCGCACTTACCCGAAAAGAACGCGCCGAACAGGTACGCAAACGCAACTACTTTGCCAAGTACAGTAAAAAGGCCCAAGAAGTACTGAATGCACTCCTGGATAAATATGAACAAGAAGGAATCACGACCATCGAACAGGGATCAGTGCTCAAAGTTCAGCCCCTCAATCTATTGGGTTCCCCTGTGGAATTGGTACGGGCTTTTGGTAAAGGGAAAGATTTTGAGAATGCAATAAAGGAATTGGAAAAGGAAATTTATAAATCGGCGTAAATTGAAATTAGCAGATAAGATAAAATTACCTGAGACCAAAAATTATGAAGGTGTTTACAGAAACGACCGCTGGGAATATCCGATCATAGCGCTGCGTGAAGTTATTCGAAATGCGGTCATTCACAGAGACTACTCTCTCACAGGAAAAGACATTAAAATCGCTATTTTTGAAGATAAAATTGAAATCACAAGCCCTGGTAAATTACTGCCTTCGGTAGATTTTGACGAAATGTTTGCCGGACAATCTGATGTCAGAAATAAAGTGCTGGCTCCAGTTTTCAAACGTCTTGGCCTAATTGAACAATGGGGAAATGGACTGCAATTGATCGCGGTTGATTTAAAGGAATATCCTGAAATAAAACTACTCTGGAGTGAGCCTGGAATGGCTTTCAGGGTGACGTTTGTGAACAGCCATTATTTACTACAACAGGAGTTGGAGCACGAGCTAGAGCACGAGTTACAGCAGGAGTTACAACAGGAGTTGCGACAGGAGTTACAACAAGAGTCATATTATACTAAAGTTTTGAGAATCTTGTTTTCTAAAGAATCTTCTACCCAAGTGATCTCAGACCAGCTCGAGCAAAAAGAAGTCACCAAACATCTCTATATGGTTTTAAAAAAAGTAAGAGAACAAGGACTCATAGAATGGACAATCCCGGAAAAACCAAAAAGTAAAAATCAACAATACAGAATAACCAAAAGGGGAATCGCTTTTTTGCAATTACTTGAAGAAAAAAACTAGAATCGAAAAAATTTAAATTACCTAAATGACCACAATCACCACCAATATCAAAGGCATCCGCGACATCATGCGGAAAGACACGGGAGTAGACGGGGATGCACAGCGCATCTCGCAAATGGTCTGGATGCTCTTTATGAAGATCTTTGCAGATAAAGAAGAAGAATGGGAAATCACCATAGAAGGTTACCAAAGCCCCATCCCCGACCCATTCAAATGGCAAAACTGGGCAGCCAACGAAGAAGGCCTGACCGGAGATGCCCTGATGGATTTTGTCAACAATGAGCTTTTTCCGGCCCTCAAAGAACTGGATTTCAGTATCAGTCCCCAGGCCAGGATTATCCGATCCGTTTTTGAGGATACCTACAATTACATGAAAAACGGAACGCTCTTCCGTCAGGTGATCAATCAGATCAA
>JBBDSB010000193.1:0-8818 GCA_040905205.1 Cyclobacteriaceae bacterium | reverse complement strand
GTTCCTGTAATGGTAATATCAAAAACAGGTGCTGTTTCATGAAGGGATTCTTTTGAAACTTCAGCAGGGTATACCATTAAGGGTGATGCTGAAAAACCTAGAAATAATAGGAGGTGGACCATAAAGCCCCCTCTGTAGAATTGGTAAATCCTACTTCTGGCAGGTAATATTTTTTTCATCGTTAAGAAGGTTTTTGATTAATAATAAATAAATTAAATTTTAATAAAATGCTGAAATGAATGGTTACATATGCAATTATTTAAAGGTGAAATTTTATTTTTTAACAATAAATTAAATATTAAATCCTTTATGATAATAATTCATTATAGATATCTGTATTCGTCATACAAAAAAAATAGTGGATTGAAATAAAATACCATTTTTGGTTTATGGCGATGAAAAGCTACTGAATATTTCCATAAAAATCAAGAGGTTTTGTGTGGACAACTATATCATCCAATTGAAAGATGAATAAGGTGCAGCCTGGAATATTTTTTAATAGCCTTGATTCACAAGCTTTAAAGTGTACGTAACCGATTTTTAACAAAATTTTATCTGTTTTCTGCGTGGTAATCAATGTCAAGGTCATTGTGTCTGACCTCTTTCAATTTGATTTTTAATCTTTCCTGCATGGCTGAAACGATGTTTTGAAATTGGGGATGGCCTGCCAGATTATTGAATTGCTTTGGATCATATTCCATATCATAAAGTTCCATTCCTCCCCCGGCATCCTCATCATACTGTATATAGGCCCATTTATCAGTTCTAATCAAATAGGACAGTTTACCACCCCGAGCTGAAACCGAGAAAGCCATGTCCCTTACTACATGCTCCGGATCATCCAGGGTTTTTATCAGACTTTTACCCTGAATATGCTCCGAATATTCCAGGCCTGCCAATTCTGCAACAGTAGGATAAAGATCCAATAATTCGGCAAAGGAATGGCAGACACCCGGTGACTTGCCCGGTACTTTAATGATCATGGGTATACGGACAGACTCTTCCATTAGACCCACTTTCATCCAAAACCGGTGCTCCCCGAGAAAAAACCCGTGGTCGGAAGTAAATATTACAATGGTATTGTCCTCGAGCCCCTCTTCCCTGAGGGTTTGCAATACCTTGCCCACCTGCGTATCCATAAAAGATACCGAGGCATAATAAGCGGCTACCGCCTTTTTTTCCTGCTCTTCCGACATCCTGGCGTCGACACTGTTCACATAATTGATGCCCCTTTCCGGAATATCATTCCAATCACCTATGACCCTCGGAGGAAGCACCATTTGCTGGTGTGGGTAGGGTTCAAAATAGGACTTTGGCGCCACAAATGGCACATGGGGTCTGATAAAACCCACCGCCAGGAAGAAAGGTCCTTCTTTATGCGCCTTTATCAGTTCAGAAGCTTTGGCCGCTGTCTTGCCATCAGTATGTATCATTTCACCGCCTTCCGCTTTGACGATTTTCATTTCGTTGCTTGTTCTCAGCGGCTTCAACCCATAAGGATTGTTTTCTACCAGCTCGGCTTCCCCCGCTACCATCCATTCCTGAGCTGGGCTGTTAAAACGTTCCGTCCATGATGCCTCATCATCGGCACCATTTGCACCTTCCGGGATATCCCTTGAAATACCCATATGGAATATTTTACTCACTCGGGCCGTATAATACCCGTTTTCTTTAAAAAGCTGCGGCCATGATTTTCTATCCGGCCCTACCTGTTTTCTCCCGCTTTCATACCCATATGTTTCTGTCGCACTGGGGTAATATCCAAATAAAAAGGAAGCCCGCGAAGGGCCGCAAATGGGTAATTGGCAATAGGCTCGGGTGTACCGCATCCCCTCGGCGGCCAGTTGGTCAATATTGGGGGTTTGACATAATGGGTTTTCGTAGGCAGACACCGTGGTTGCTGTTAGGTCATCTGAAATAATGAATAGCACATTGGGTTTCTCTAAATCTTGGGCAATTAGAGATAAACATCCCGTAAAATAAAAAACCAAAGCCATCCAATAATGGTGTTTTTTAAGCATGACATGAAGCTAGGAATAAAATTTTGGACAGTAAAACAATTAATAATATTTATTTTTTTGGGTAGGATGCCTTTTACCTAATCCCCGACCTTCATCGTCGGCTAAAAATATCCAGTAAAATTTTTGGGCGCATTTTCCAATCGGATATTTTTCTGATCGAAAAAAAACCTCCTTTGCCAATATTCCCATATACCATCCCTGTCAACATTTTTCCCTTCATTCCTACCGGAGACAAGTCGTTTCCTTACCGGAATCCCCCTAATTCCCCTTTGCGTAAAGGCAGACACTATTAATAAAACTTAAAGATTTTTTTCATCCGCAGGAATTTTTTGTATTTTTATACAAGGCGTTATCTATATGGAGGATAAAATCATAACATTATTCTATTTCACCATGCTGAAGGTCATTTATCCGATAGTTATCATTCTAATATCTTTGATAAATATTACTGTTAATGCGCAAAATGACTATCCTGTCAAAGTGGCCAAGCTCCATGAAGAAGGTTCACCAGGTTTGGAAGCGATCCGGAAGGATTTTAAAGCCAAAAATCCCGGACATGACCTGTTTTACTTTCCTGCTACCAAACAGGTTCCCAGCCATGACCATACCCAGGTATTGTTTGTCCAGCAAGGAGGAGGCACTGCTACTATTACGGATAATCAAGGGGCCAAAAAAAGTTCAAAAGTATCCATTGGCGATATCCTGTGGCTGCAAGAAGGTGAAACCATGGAAGCTGACAGCCTTTTGGGTTTGCTGGCCTTTATCCTACCCGA
The DNA here is from genome assembly GCA_040905205.1 of Cyclobacteriaceae bacterium. Classification (GTDB taxonomy): domain Bacteria; phylum Bacteroidota; class Bacteroidia; order Cytophagales; family Cyclobacteriaceae; genus Cyclobacterium. The sequence goes on along the minus strand of JBBDSB010000193.1, from coordinate 6,024 downwards.
TAAACCGGAAAATGTGATCCCTTCTTTTATCCGACCAGACTGGGATGAGAAGAATACCGACACTCCTGGAGGCTGTGCGACAGAAACCAATGCCTACCGAAGGATCTTGCTCACCTGGAGCGAAAATGTCGGTAACTATATTTACCATTCAATAAATGCCCACAGGGTGAGAATAAGAGATTCTTTCAGTCATTACCATCCCATAGACAAGGGTTTTGATGAATTTTATCTTGTTCAAATGGTTTTGCCCGGAGCCAAACTTTTTACGAGTGATAAAATAGACCAGATTTCCGATCCGGATGCCATAAATAAGGAGCAGATCGATGACCTTATCAAGGAACATTCCCTGAACGTGGGCGATTTGATTTATCTACCCAGAGGCGTTATGCATCGGGGTTTTGGGGGTGTACTGGCACAGGTCATAGCGGTTCCTGGTTTTATTCCCGGCTCAGAAATCGGCGTGGATCATTTTTTAAAGCGAATCAATGAAAAACTTGGACTTAACGGAAGTACCTCACTTCCTTTTAATAAGCAGGCATCGGCCTATCAGGTTATTCGATAAAAGGCCAATCATTATAAAAAGGCTTCAGCAGATTTTTCAAGGCAACCAAATGTTGCTTGGGTATAAATGTATAAAATAGTCCTATTCAATTCCTGCTGGAAATTACTTTGTGCTACCTCAAGCTTTCTCTTTTTTCCATCTCCCATACCGAATATTGATTTTTTTGAGATCTTCCACACTTTCCCAGGGCAGTTGTGAAGCCAAAAGCCTCCAGGTCCAATTTCCTTCACTGGTACCTGGCCTGTTCATTTTGGCATTTTCATCCAATCCCACAATATCCTGCATAGGAATGATGGCCAGATCAGACACAGACATCAGGGCCATCTGATGCATTTTCCATGCAATGTTTTTAGAGGTAGGTTTTGCCCCTGTATAATCATAAAAATTTCTTCTCTCCTCCCGGGAAGAATTATGAAACCAGCCTAGGGTAGTGTTGTTGTCATGTGTTCCGGTGAATACGACACTGTTTTTTGAATGGTTGTGTAGGATATAAGGATTCTCTCCTATTCCCTCTCCAAAGGCAAATTGAAGGACTTTCATCCCGGGAAAATTAAATTTTTCCAGAAGTTCAAACACAGGATCGTCCATATAACCCAGGTCTTCTGCTATAAATGGCATATCCGGAAATTTAGTCTCCACCGTTTTAAAAAATTCAATTCCCGGACTTTCTACCCATTTTCCATTAATGGCAGTTTCATCCCCGGCTGGCACCTCCCAATAAGCGGCAAATGCCCGGAAATGGTCAAGCCGCACAAAATCATAGAGCAGCAAGTTCTGGCCCAATCTTTTTATCCACCAATCAAATCCGTTTTTTTCAAGCGGTTTCCATTTAAAAACCGGAGTTCCCCAAAGCTGCCCCGTATCACTGAAATAATCCGGAGGTACCCCGGATATTTTGGTGGGCAATTTATCTTTATCCAATTTAAAATACGCCCAATGGGCCCAACAATCTGCGCTGTCATGGTTGATGTAGAACGGAATATCCCCTATAAATCCAATGCCTTTTTCATGGGCAAATGCCTTCAGCCTCAACCATTGGCTGAAAAAAAGAAATTGAATAAACTTTTCTTTCTTAATTTCTTCTTTCATTTGGATGCTGAACGCTTCCAGTGCCGCAGCATCACGATCCCGTAAGGATTTGTCCCATTGGGTCCAGTTGATAGGATATTTTCCTTTAATGGTTAGAAATAAGGTATAGTCATCCAGCCAATCCTGATTTTGATGACAGAATTGGGAAAAACCAGCTAGATATGTATTTCCTGACTTGCTGAAATTCAAATAGGCAATGTCAAGCAAATCTTTTTTAAAGGTATTGACTTTTTCGAATTCGACCTTCTGGGAATCAAATACGGGAATCTTGGCCAAATCTTTTTGTGATAATAATCCTTCTTCTACAAGCAGATCTGGACTGATCAGCATCGGATTTCCTGCAAAGGCAGAATGGCTGCTGTAAGGTGAGTGGCTAAACGTCGCTTCAGTAGGATTAAGAGGAAGAATTTGCCAGAAACTGTGGCCACTTTCCTGTAGGAAATCCACAAATTGATAAGCAGCCTCCCCCATATCACCTATGCCATAAATAGAAGGTAATGAGGTGATATGAAGTAAAATGGCACTGCTTCTTTCTATATTCATGATTAAAATTAAATTATCAGATGTTGGTTTCTTAAAATTCCTTGGACCTGAGGAGTACTACCGGAAAATTTACAAATAAGGATGACAAGCCAACCTGATTTCCTGTGGCAATTTCCTCCCCGGTATGGATATTTATCCATGCCTTCGGGCTGTTGCCGGGTAATTCCAGAAACCCGTCATCCCAAACCGACTTCAATGGAAATTGCCCCGGTTCACAAAGTGCCGTGGCATTCAGAGGTACCACCACCAGGTACCATAGGCCTTCGAAAAACCTTGCAAAGCTGATCACCTTATCTTTAAAAGAATCAGAAACAACAATGGGTAAATATTCCGCTTTTTCAAAGAAGGCCGGCCGCAACCGTCTTTCTTTCATAGTGCGGAAGATTGTAAACAGCTTGATTTTACCATCCTTGTAATTTGTCATCAGATTTAGGAGTTGAGTTGGTTCCACCTTATCACCATACTGTTGCAGTTCATCCAGGTACTTGTTTCGCAGCCGGTAATCCACAGGCCGACGGTTATCCGGGTCTACATAACTCAAATCCCAAAGTTCTGAACCTTGGTAAATATCCGGAATTCCCGGGGCCATAATTTTTATCAGAGATTGCCCCAGGGAGTTAATAACACCGTAAAAGGCGGTTTTACGGTGGAAAGGATCAAAAGATTCCCGAAAAGATGGGTGATTTAAAATTTTTTGAACAAAGTCGGCAATTGATTCTTCAAAGGCAAGGTCAGGATCAGACCAGGAAGTATGTTCCTTTGCCTCCCGAAGTGCTTTCTGAAGGTATGCCTTTGTTCTGTTTAAAAAAACCTCCTGGTCTTCTTCCTGGAAAGCCATTGCACCCAGGAGAGATTGGTAAACAAAATATTCTTCATTTAGATCAGGCACCATTGCATCCTTCCGTAAATTTTTGTTGGTTTGATGCCAATCATCTACGAGGGCAAACCATTCTTCAGGGATTTCACTCAGTACATTGATGCGCATTCTGGCATCTTCTCCCCGTTTGGTGTCATGGGTGGCCGTGGTATTGAGCGTATGAGGATAATTCTTCTGACGCCATTGCATTATTTGATGAAATTTTTCAATACTGATACCGAAAATTTCCGGTGAGTCTCCTACTTCATTATGTGAAATCAAAAGATGGTACCTGTAAAAAGTCGTATCTTCCACACCTTTGGCTGCAAGGGGACCTGTAAATTGTTGGCATCTTTGCAGAAAATACCCCATTTCTTTCTTTTGAGCACCCGCTTTTCCGGTAAAGATATCTTTTAAAATAACCAGTTCTTCTTTCAGTTCAGGCACCTGCACCAAGGCTGCCGAATAAGCTTCCTCGATGATATGCAATTGGTCAGGGGATAAGGGGAATTGGCGAAAATAAATTCTGTAAACAGGAAAGGCAGCCAGAAAAACACCCAATGCTTTTAACCCCCTTTCTTTTTTTAGGCCCGGATGATGCCGGCTCAGGTTCAGCTCTTCAAGCAGCGCCCATAAATTTTGCAATTCTCCGCCCATTCTTTCATGAAGAATATATTGTTTCATCTCAAAGACCTGCTGGGAATAATTGGAAAATTCAGGATTTATCCTTTTATAGTGTCCCAGAAATATTTCCTTGTTTTTGGAAGATGTATACAGGTTGTTAATTGATCCAAGGAAATCGTACCCACTTGTTCCCTGCATTTTCCAATCAGTAGGAAGTGATTCCCCAGACTCTAAAATTTTTTCAATGACCACAAAAAAGTCATTGCCCAACAGATTATCCAATCTATCCAGGTAAATTTTGGGATCAAATAGCCCGTCGATATGATCTATTCGGAGTCCGTTAATCAATCCTTCCCGGCACAATTGATGAATAAATGTGTGATAGGCATGAAACACCTGCTCATTCTCCATCCGGAGACAGATGAGATCATTGATGGTAAAAAACCGCCTAAAATTGATTTGCTTTTCTGAATCTTTCCAATAGATGGGGTTGAAATATTGTAAATCAAGAAGCGCCATCAATTCATTCTTGGACGAATTGCATTTTAAAAGCGAAGCTTCCACCATTTCCTTTATTGACTCCTGATGCTGAACCGATTGATAAAATGATTCTTTTAAGGCTTTCCATTGTTCTTCCTTAGTGGGAAGGTTTTTAAATTTCGAAACCCAATCACTGATATCCGGGCTTTTACCTCCCTGTCCCTGGGATAGCAGTTTAGCATAAGAAATATCACTTAATGGGTATTCATTTTCAAAATACCGCAACCGAAATCCCTCTTCTTTAAATATAATTTTCAATGATCCATTATCAATTGCGTTATCAAGGGATTCTCCCAGGAAAGGTGCCATAATTTTTCCTTTCCAGGCAGGATATTCCCAGTTGATATCAAAAAAATGGAAGTAGGGAGAAGCCGGACCATGTTCCAAGACACTGTTCATCCATGGGTTGGCAGGACTGTTTGCCATATGATTGGGAACAATATCCTGAAGCCAGTTCATCTCTTTTTCTCTCAACTTTGAACTGATAAGCTTCCATTCTTCCAGAAGGCCTATGCCTTCATTGATCGCCCAAGGATTTACCATATCATAACCATGGGTGCTGCCCTCCATGGACTGAAAAATGGGGGCCGCATAAATGGTACTCACCTGCAATTTTTCCAGGTAATCCAGCATATGCTGCAGATCGGAAAAAGTAAATTCAGGGGAAAACTGAAGACGATAAGTTGAAACCGGAATCTGCATGTTAGGCAATAAGGTTTAAGACATCAAATAAATGATAGTAATCCTGGGTAAGGTTATTGGCCTCCGGATCTCCGGATGCTGCTTGCGCGTTTATTTCTTTGAAATACCCACTTTTTATTTCGAATAGTTCATTCTGAGCTTCCCAATATTCAGGAGACATGTCACAGGTAGCAATCAATTGAAGCAATGACATTAATTGGTGTAATAAATGTTTATTGGAAGGATCCTGCTTTAATTCCTTCATCATCTTACTGGCTTTACTATCAACCAAATAGTTGAGGGATACCGTATCAAGTTCTGCATTCACCTGAAAAGAAGATTCCAAAATCCTTTTCAGGGCAGTTATATCAATTGGATCGGACTTTAGAATTACAGTCAGCCTGGAATTGATGGTCAAATTTACGGGAAGCTTTAATTGGTTAGGTGCCTTAAAATTGATTTCTTTAAATACCTGAAGTAAATGGTAATTGTCTTCATACATTTTATTAATTACACCTTCTGTATTTTTGAAAGTCGTTTCCAGCACCATTTCCATAATAGCCTGTTGCTCATCCCGGAACAAATGCCAAAATGAATATTTATGGGTACCAAAATATTGGTCCATCAAATTAAAAATTTCATAAATATCGCTCTTACGAAAACTATCTGAAATCTTTTCCTGCAACTCCTGCAGGGCTTTTTCACCTAAATATTCCCTTACACCGCCGTAAAGGTGATGCTCTCCCAGGTGAAGTACCGCATAGGAAATATTTACCTTTTCAAAGGTGATGTCTGATTGAAATTCCGTATTGCCGATCAGAAGTTTATGCTTACCTGCTTCATAATGTGCTTTAAATTGGGTACTTGCCTGGAAATTGAACAGATCATATTCCTCAGGGAATTCCTTAAACAAAGAGGCTATGGCGTAATGAGCGCCTACCCTCTTGATATCCACAATCATTGGTTTCACATACCGATGATAGGCTACGGCAGCATTTCCTATTTCCTTGTTATTACTTGGGGTTTTTTCCAGCAGATTAATAAATCCATCTTCATACTTTTCACCACCCACATACTCAGCCAATTGGATGGCCCGGGCTGCATAAAAAATATCCTGCATGGATTCAAT
>JBBDSB010000192.1:0-8836 GCA_040905205.1 Cyclobacteriaceae bacterium | reverse complement strand
GCTATTTTATCCTGATTTCGACCTAATTTCAGAAAAACCGTCACAGGTGGGCTTACAAAGGGCTTTGAGCTGAGAAAGCCGAGCGAATCCCCTGGAAAATGAGAATGCCAAACCCCTCCCCTATTCAGCCTCCCCAAAAAAGGTTCAAAGTGACGATTAAACCAATTTTTTTAAGACGATCTTACCCCCTATCTCAGTATCGGAATAAGGCCCATCACTGCAGTAAAAAACATTTACTGATAAAAAATGATGATACCCTGACCAATTATTGATAATCATTCCCCTTCAAACTCTCCAAGACCGATTGTTGCCAAATCCTCATTTCTTCTTCCATATCATTGGCAAGGTCAGGTTGAGTAGTAATCAAATTATTTTTTTCCGCCGGATCGGAGCGGACATCAAATAATTCCCTTTCGGCTTTGGATTCCGTTCCACCATGAATCACCAATTTGTATTGGTTATCCAGCCATGCCCTGGGCCCAGAAAAATCCTTTTCCTGAATGTCCGGGTGATGAAAGTTTTTAAAATTTCTGGTAGCGATTCCACCCATTAATTTTACCAGGGGAGTCGTTCCCTTTTGAAGCTCGGAATCAATATAATCCGCCAGACCATCTCCCCCATTTCTTGGACGGCCATTCCAAAAGCCGATAGGAACCGGCCTTTGATGCATTCTGTTTTCCAACATAGGCAGTAAACTGATTCCATCAATGGGTCGATTTGGCAATTCCATATCTGCTATTTCAAGAAGTGTTGGCAAAACATCGCTTGAAACAGCATTTGCATCATTAATCATGGCTTGGTTGATTTTATCGGGCCATTCCAAAACAGAAGGCACCCGGATACCTCCTTCGTACACATTCCCTTTCTGGCCCCGGAAAGGCACCGTTGCATTTCCCTCCTGAGGAGTCCCGTTATCCCCGAAATACCAAAGCAGGGTGTTGGCTCTTTGCCCTTTTTCCTCCAAATAGTCCCTTAACTGACCAATGGAGCGGTCCATGGCGGTTATTTCGGCAAACCTTTCCTGCAATACGTCCCGTTGCAATCGCTCTACCGGAGAGCCTGTTTCATTGGAAGTCAGCCTGACCATCCGGTCTCCGAAATCCTCTGGCAGATCTTCATACAGGGCCAGGTCCTCCGGTAGACCACTGTAGGGCTCGTGGGGCGATCCATACCAAATCACCACAAAAAAAGGCTTTTTTTGCTCCATGGCGCGGTCCATAAACTGTTGGGCCTCGCGCACCAGAATTTCGGAACTCTCCCCCTTAAAAATCACAGGCGCTGCACCATTGTCGGAAAGCGGTGGGTTCATTTCAAAAAAATTATCGTGAGAAAGGTATTCGTCAAACCCAAATTCGGAAGGATTGGTAGGGGATGATGCTTTTACAGGACCCAAGTGCCATTTTCCAAAATGTCCGGTATGGTAGCCTGCTGACTTCATCAATTCGGCAATACCTATTTCTTCAGGGCGAATGGAAAAACCAGGCGTAAAAGTACCGTATCTATTGGGGTGTCTTCCGGTGATCACACTGCCCCTTGTAGGGGAGCAAATCGGTGAGGCGGAATAAAAACGGTCCATTCTCAAACCATTTTTGGCCATTTCATCCAAAATAGGCGTGTGTAGGTAGGGATGTCCGTTATACCCGGTTTCATCCCATCCATGATCATCTCCCATCAGCAATACCACGTTGGGAAGGGCAGGTTCGCTTTCTTCCTGCTGTTCAGATTGGCAGGAAAAAACCAGAAAAACAGCAACTGAAATCAAAAAATTGTAAAGGTAAGAATGGTATGTCTTCATAGTGGATTTATTTTAATTGGGGAAAAGGTACTATTGTTTTTCTCCTCTTTCAACGTAATTTTTAATTTCTTCTTCCGTGAGCCTAAAGGGTTCATAAAGCTTTTTGACCAATTCAGGGTGGGATTGGGCGAGGTCTTTGGATTCAGAAATGTCTTCCCGAATGTTGAACAATTTCCATGGGTCTTCCGGCTTTTCCCTCAAAATTTTATAATCCCCCCAAATCAATGCCGCATGGGTTTGGTATTTGAAGAACAGGGAGGCATGGGGAGAATGCGTAGTCTCGCCTGTGAGGACCGGAATGGGATTTTTGCCATCAATAAACCTATCCTGAGGCAATTCCGCTTCTGCCAGATTCGCCACCCCCACAAAAAGATCCGGTGACCAAAGTCGGGTGCTTATGGTGGAATTGGCCTTGATTTTACCCGGCCACCTTGCTATGGCAGGCACATGAATGCCTCCCTCCCAAAGGGTAACACCAGCACCGTTAAAAGGTGCGTTGGACTGAATATCCAGATATGGATAAAATGCCCCATTGTCTGAATAGAAAAAAACAAATGTATTGTCCGCAATGCCCAATTCATCCAAAGTCTCCATCACCCTGCCTATGGCCATATCGATGGCTGTGACCACCGCATTGAACCTTTTTTTTGGGTCCTTTTCATCAGGGCTAAGGCCATAGGGCTCGAAAGCATAATCGGGTGCTTTCCAAATATTGGGCTTTCCGGGGTCAATGTTCCTGTCTCCAGGATGGTGGGGCGCATCAAAGGGAAGGTAAACCATCCATGGTGTTTTATCGGAGGATTTTTCCTTAATAAAATCAATGGCCGAATTGGCAAATAAATCCGTACTGTATTCCCCATGCCTGTTGATGGAGGTGGTATTATGATAAAGGTCAGGTCTGCCGGCATAGACATGGCTGAAATGATCGGCATTACCGGAAGCAATTCCCAAAAATTCATCAAATCCCCTTTCCGTTGGCCTGGAACCAGGGGCAAAACCAATATTCCATTTCCCAAAAGCCCCGGTAACATAGCCATGGGGACTGTTTTTCACCACTTTTGGTATAATGACTTCCGATTGAGAAAGGCCGATGCCATAATTGCCGGCAAGCCCTCCCAGTTGGTAATCCAGTTGGTTTCTTTGTGGTATCCGTCCTGTTAATAAGGTAGCTCTGGATGCCGTACAAGTAGGTGCAGCAGTATAAAAACCCGTCAACCGTGCCCCTTGACGGGCCAATTTGTCCAGATTCGGTGTTATGATCGGCGATTGATCGTTGAAAACCCTAAAGTCCCCATAGCCCATATTGTCTACGGTAATAATCAAAATATTAGGTGGCTGATCATTTTGACCTGCCTTCGAATCATTAATAATTCCAAAAGTAATTAATGATACGATTAAAACTGAAAATGCCTTTAAGGGCCTGGATGATTGTGTCATTTTTTGTTTATAATTTAAATTCAATAATCTTCTCCGCGAATACTTTGGATAACGGAATTTTGCCAGTTGTAAAGGGCCTCCTTCATACTTTTAACCCTTTCAGGAAATTGTTCTACTAAATTCATTTCCTCTTTCGGATCTTTCTCCAAATGATATAATTCAAAATCAGAGCCGTTTTGATGTAATTTCCATGCTTCATCGATCCATGCAAATGACCCGGAATAGGGGTATTGGTCCAATCCCACATAATTTAGATGGGGAGGATTGAGCAGTCCTTCATTTAGGGAATCCAAGGGCATTTTCCCATCCAAAACCATTTGATATTCCTGGATAATCTGATCGCTTTTCATGCCATTTCCCTGAATTTCCCTGTAAACCCAAAAACCCAGGGGCCTTGATCGTTTGTACATTTTACCCTCCATTAATGGTACCAGACTCTCTCCGTCCAAAGGATAGGAAATGATTTCGTTTTTTACCTCAGCCAATTCCAACAAAGTGGGGAAAATGTCCACCGTTGCGGTTGGGACGTTAGAAACGGCTGGCTTGATTTTTCCTGGCCATTCTATGATAGCAGGAACCCGGATACCCCCCTCGTACAGTGTGCCTTTTTGGTCCCGAAGGATGCCATTGTTACCTTCTGGGAATTTCCCGCCGTTATCACTGGAAAACCAAAGCAGGGTTTCCTTTTCAATATCCATATTCCTCAATTCCTGCCGTAATTTTCCAACCGCCAGGTCAATCCCGGTCATTTCACCCAAATAGTGTTTCATATTTTCAGGCTGGGAAGGATATAGGTTTTTCAAATAGTCTTCTGCTTCATGGGGCAAGTGGGGCGAACCCAGCCAAATGAAAACGAGAAAAGGGCCATCTTTCTTGATCGCTCCCTGAATATAATCAATGGCCAATTCAACCGTTATGTCTGAACTTTCACCTTTTAGTTGAACAGGCACACCATTTTTACTCATCCAGGGATCATTTTCATAGAAATTGGCTGCGGCATACCAGGATTCAAAACCATGGGCAGTTGGGCTGGTGGCCCCTTCTTCCCGAACGGAGCCAAGATGGTATTTGCCAAAAAAACCGGTCTGGTAACCGCTTGTTTTAAGGAATTTTGCGAGGCTCTGTTCCTCTGGCCTTAAAGCATGTCCCCATGTAAAAACCCCTGCCCGGGTGGGATACCGTCCCGTAAGCACACTGGCCCTGGTGGGGGAGCATATGGGTGCCGTATAAAACCGGTCCAACCTCAGGCCGGCCCGGGACATTTCATCCAGATTGGGGGTAATGATGCCACTATTCCCCATAAATCCCACATCTCCATAGCCTTGGTCATCGGTCATGACGAATATAATATTGGGTCGGTTATCTGATACTTGGGTTATGGCGTTATTGAAGATTAATACTAAAAAAAAAATTATAAAGACTTTAATAATAGATCTTATTAACATGATATTAAAATTTTTTCTTATTTATTAATTATTTTTTCCAATTCCAAAGAATTTTGAATTTCACCCTTTTTTTGGTCAAAAGCAGATTCAAGTTTTTTTACAATGTCAGGCCTAAGGGAGGAAACATTTTCCTCTTCGGATATGTCTTCTTTTATATTATATAATTGCCAAGGATCCTCCTGGTTTTCTTTGACGATTTTCCAATCCCCCCAATGTAGGGCATCAAAATTACCCATCTCGAAAAAGAGGGACGCATGAGGAGAAAAGTCCGTTTGTCCATATAGAACAGGCAATGGATTCTTCCCATCGATAAATCGATCCTCAGGCAAATCTGCGCCAGCTATTTTAGCACATGCAACAAACAAATCCGGGGACCACAGACGGGTAGGTATGGTTATGCCAGGTTTTATTTTACCCTTCCATTTTACCACAGCAGGAACCTTGATTCCCCCCTCATACAAAGTTGACCTCCCTCCTCTCAGCGGATAATTTGTACTAAACTGTACCCCTGTAATTCTTTCTTGAATGGCCTTAACATTTGCGCCATTGTCTGAATAAAAAAAGATGAAGGTATTTTCAGATAAATTCAATGAATCAATAGTATGAAGGATACGGCCCATGGCCAAATCAATTGCTGTAACTACTGCATGATAACGTTTCGCTGGATCCTTTTCATCAGGGGAAAGACCATAAGGATCAAAAGCATGTTCCGGTGCCTTGAATATGTTCTGTTCACCAGGTGCTATGTTTCTATCTCCAGGGGAATGAGGTGCGTCAAAAGGTAAGTATACAAACCATGGCTTAGATAACGCAGCATTCTTTTGAATAAAGTCTATGGTGGCATCCGCAAACATATCCGTACTATACTCTCCATGTCTGTTTAACGATTCGGTATTGTGATAAAGGTCATGTTTCCCCGCATATACATGTGAAAAGTGATCTGCATTTCCGGAGGCAATTCCCAAAAATTCATCAAAACCCCGGTCTGTAGGTCTTGACCCAGGGGCAAATCCGATATTCCATTTTCCATAGGCAGCTGTTGCATAATTTCCCGGACTTGATTTAATGATTTGGGGGATCAAAATTTCAGAATGCCGTAGACCGATTCCATAGTTCCCAGATAAACCTCCAAGTTGGAAATCAAGTTTATTTCTCTGGGGAATCCGACCTGTCAACAAAGTTGCCCTAGAGACTGAACAGGTAGCCCCTGCGGAATAGAAATTAGTCAATATTGCACCATCATTTGCCATATGATCCAAATTTGGCGTTTTTATTGGGGATTCATTGTTGAAAAGACGATAATCACCATACCCAACATTATCTACCGTTATGATTAGAATGTTTGGAAATTCTCTTTTACCAGTATCAATACTAATTGATTTCTCAGATTTGGAAAATTGCTTTAATAATTCATTTTGGGATAATGTAATATCAAGCCATGAAATAAAAAGGAAAAGCCAACTCAAAATTTGCATGTTTTTTTAATTTATTATTTAATTTCAATTTATTATTCAATGGTTTCTAAGGGAGGGACATTTCGATTTGTTCCTGAATAGCCTTGATTTTGATTAATAATACCCAAAGTATTTTCTGTAATTACAGTTTCGGGTATAGGCCATAGGGCATTGTGTGGAGCAATGTTGTAAGATTGCTGCCCCCATTGCAGATTAATCTGGAAAAAAACATTCTTTGACATGACCCTATCATAAAACCAATTGTTTTGGCTGAAATTTTCAAGGTTGTAACCATTTATATTTTGCTTTGCCATTATAAAAGATACCCTTACCAATTCACCATGTCGTGGTTCCTCCCCAAACAATTCCCTTGAACGTTCATCAAACAATATATCAATGGTAACATCTCCAGTGGCAAAGGATGAGGCTTGCGCTCGATTTCGTACCAAATTCAGATCGTCAGCTGCGGAAGACAAATCTCCTTTCCAAAAATGAGCTTCTGCCCTTAATAGATAGGTTTCAGCCAAACGGAATATATAAATATCACCATTTCCCCCGGCCACATGCTGTCCTGGATAATATGTCTTATAATGGGGAAAGGAATGACTGTGTTGGAATGTATCAATGGGGGAGGCAAAATTTGCCCGGTTCACAGGTTGGCCATAATCAACAGAAGAGGGGTTGTTGTACAAAATTTCATTCCATTCAATCCAATTAGCATCACTCCTTCTTATATCATTTAAATCCTCCCATATTTCATAAAGGTAAAAAGGAGTGGGCCTTGCATTTGAATTACCTCTGAAAAAGGTTTCATATTGGTCGCCCGAATCGACCATACCGGCAGACCCAGAGCTGTCTCTTACTCTGGAATGCCACCATGCAGGGTTATAAGCCTGGGGCAAAAAAGAACCTGCTGCTCTGGCTCCATCCGGGTCCTCAAATCTGTCAATAACGCTTAATATGGTCTCAGTGTTTGCAGGATTATTAATATTAGCAGGCCTAAAAAGATCCCAAACCACATTATAAGAAGAATTATCCGCATCTTGTCCGAATCGGGTGGTCATCAAATCGTAAGGTCCATCGATTACACTTGAAGCTGCCGTAATAGCAAGGTCAAATTCTAGATTTGCAAGAGCGATTTTGGCTAAAAGATGATTACCAGCCCCTTTGGTGGCCTGCCCAGGATCATTAGTCTCGGGAAGCCACTGTACCCCCCATTCCATATCTTCCTGTATTTTGTCAAGAATAGTCCATCTGGAATGGGTAAAGAAATCCAGTTTCGGGCCAGTGATCTCCTCTCCAATAAAGGGCACATCACCATATGAATTGACCAAACGGTAGTACCAATATGCCCTGTAAAAAAAGGCAGATGCCAATAATTCGTTCCGCACCTGCTCAGACTCCCATTGTACTTCATCAATCCTGGATACCAATACATTAGTGTTTCTTATAGAATTGTAAGCAATAGTAAACAACTTTCCGGGAAAATCATGAATTCCACCATCACCAGCAGGAGTTAAAACTTGGGGAAAATCCTTTACGACCCTATTAGCCTGGGCTCCTGGTACACCTACGTCGGACATTGCATGTTCATTCACGATTGGGGATCGGCCATGATAATGTTCGGATTTTAAGTCTTTACTCATTGTAACCAGTAAGGCCCTGAACCCCCCTTCATCGATATAAACGTTTTCAGGAGCATAAAAAGAAAGAGGTTTAGGATCTAACCATTCTTCAGAACAAGATACCTGAAAGAGGATAAATGAAATTATTGCTAAGGGTAAAATGATATGTTTTTTCATCTGTTTCGTGATTTTCATCCAGTTAAAAGGTTAAATTAAAACCCAAATTAAAGGTTCTTGGCATTGGAGATCCCCCCGATTCCGGATCCCAATCTTCCCATTGATCAAAACTGTACAGATTCCGGACAGATCCAAATATTCGGAGATTTGAAAGGGCTATTTGCTGTATGGCAGAACTCGGAAAGGTATAAGCCAAGGTAAGGTCCTGGATTCTCACAAAAGACTTGGGAAAGAAAAGGCTATATCCCCCTCCAAATGCACTGGAAGCAGTGGTCAACGAACCATATCGGTCAGAAGGATTATCAAGAGTCCAATAGGGAACGGAGCGCATTCCCCTTCTGTCATACAGATTACTGCTATTATGTTTAAAATTATCGATGCTACCAACATGGCCCAGATCCGCCCGAATAAAAACAGATGCGGAAAAATTATTAAAAAAAGTAAATTCATTTCTTAGTCCAAGGCGATACCTAGGCTGTCTCCACCCAATAAATTGTTTGTCTTCCAAAGGAGAAAACACCCCGTCCCCGTTCACATCAACAGCTTTATAATCGCCAGGCAAAAGACTGTATTCAGCTGCCTCACCTGCTTCACTTGCCTGCCACACCCCGGTAATATCATAGTTCCAAACGCGGTCTATCCCCTGTCCTATAAACCACTCATTCCCTATATCAGACACTTCCCTACTCACAAGTTCTCCATTGATTTCCACCTCTTCATAATCCCCAAAAAGCCTCTTTATTTTGTTTCTATTTAGAGAGAATACCAAATCAGACCTCCAACTAAAGCTATTATTGTTGACATTAACCGAATTTAAAGTTAACTCAAATCCTCGGTTTTGTAACTCTCCAAGATTGGTTGTAATATCATCAAAACCAGTTATTCTTGGAAGGCTCCGCTCCA
>JBBDSB010000191.1:0-1472 GCA_040905205.1 Cyclobacteriaceae bacterium | reverse complement strand
AATGGGGCGTCGCTGAGGAGAACAGAATTACCTATAACAGAAAGGGAGTACGCCTTGATGGTTCCACTTATTTTATGAGGGAGGAAGACAGACTGAATTTAAAAGGAGAGGGGTATCATGGCCTCATCGATCCTGACGCAGCAATAGTTGTATTTAAGGATGAAGAAGCCAAAGCGGTGGCAGCAATTTCTTTTTTTACAGGTCACCCAGTGGCTGCTTATAGTCCCGAAAAAATGATCAGTTATGGTCAGTTTCCACAGGTCGCTTCTGAAATTCTTTCCAATTATTTGGGAGGGATTCCTGTTGCATTTGTCCAGGGCTGTGGAGGGAATATTAATGCCAAGCACATGTTGACTGGAACCATGGAACAGGCCAGGCAACTTGGAGAGAATCTTGGACAATCTTTTATTGTTGCCGCAAAATCCCTAAGGCCATCCAAAAGAGTAGGTTTGGAATGGAGCAGGGAGCCGGTGAAGATACCATTATCTGAATTACCAAATGTAGAAAGTCTTAAAAAGGATTTGATTGAAATGGATGACTTCATTAAACGTGGGAATGAAGGTGATGAAAATACCCTGGAATGCATAGGTATGAACTTCCCAAAAGCATTAACCCCACCTTACCGGGCCAGATTGGTGGAAATGGTAAGGCCATGGTATGTCTGGGCTCTTGAACAACATGAGACTTATAATTTAGTTAACATCCCCAGTTATTTGCCCATTGATATTGTAGTAGCTAGGTTTGGGGATGTAGGTTTTGTTGGATTACCGTATGAGGCCTTTGTGGAAACAGGATTGAAAATAAAGGCCAATTCCCAGCTTCCCTTTATACTTACCTGTGGATATACAGATGGTTCTTATGGCTATATTCCTGATGCCTCTGGTGTTGACGATAGGGAATATATGTCTGGGAATTACAGGTATAGAGGAAGTTTTGGTTCTTTTTTGGATTGGAAGGATAAAAAAGACCAAATGCCCCATAAGCTGTATGTGGCAAGGGAATTTATACCACCTTATAAGGCACCGGCAGGGGATGCCTGTGCGGATGTCGCTATTCTGAAGTTAGCTGAATTTGCCCGATGACATTACCATTAGATGCTCAAAGGAAAAAGGACGATGGGATTCCCATTAAAAATCTGGAATAATGGATCCCTTGGAAGAGAATACAGGCAGGTGCGAGATTCCACCCCGACCTTCGGTGCGGGGCAAGTTATGACCGTTAAAAATCAAATTATAAACAGACGAAATCGAGCCTGCCTGAGGCAGACAGGCCTTCCTACCGCCAGGCAGGCATGACGAGAACGTCACACACTGGGATGATTATAGTGGCGGGATTCTCCTGAGGGTCGAGACAGGCACCCCGACCTTCGGTACGGGACAAGTTATGACCTTAAAAAATAAAATATAGACACATGAAAAAGTACATTTTACTTTCATTATTCATTTTTGTTCAAAATTTGATTATTGCTCAAA
>JBBDSB010000190.1:0-8857 GCA_040905205.1 Cyclobacteriaceae bacterium | reverse complement strand
AACCGGAGCCTTTGGGTTCCAGAATATCTGAAAGGACAGCATGTTCATGAATGTTAGCCATGAAAACTTTTCCCTTTTCTTCTTCAGGAAATGCATCTGATTGGTAAATTCTCGCTCCCCCATGGGCAGAGCGATGGCTGTGGTCGGTGATGGTTTTGATGTCTTCATAGATATAAGGGTTAAAGTGTTGTCCACCCTGACGGTGGTAGATTCCACCCGGTACCACATGCCATAAATGTGGAATGACACAGGCCGACATGATCAATTGCCCTTTGGCATCATGATCAATACCCCAGGGATTGCTGAAACCATGGGCCACTACTTCAAATCGATTTTTGGTAGGATGGTAGCGCCACACCCCTCCATTGATATCCACCCCCTCTTCTTCCAGTAATCCTTCCGGGAAAGGATCCTTATGGTAATACAATTTCTTTTCTTCCCCCTTGTTAGGTTGGCGGATTTTGGAAGGAGTGGCAAAACCCTGTAATCCATAGAGCCAACCATCGGGACCCCAGTGAAGGCTATTGAGTGTTTCATGGCGGTCCCGAATGCCCCAACCGGTAAGCAGAACCTGGATGTCATCCATATCAGCCTGGTCATCACCGTTTATATCGGGGACAAAAAGCAAGTTGGGCGGTGCCCCTACATATAATCCATCAAATCCTACTGCGATGGCAGCCGGAAAAGCCAAACCATCCATAAAAACCTTTTGGCTGTCCGCTTTCCCATCTCCATTTTTATCCTCCAAAATTAATATTCTACTGTCTCCGGCATTCGAAAAACCATGGCTTCTTGATTCATAATCCCTGTTTTCAGCTATCCATAATCTTCCCCTATCATCCCAACAAAAAGCCATGGGTTGTGTAATCATTGGCTCAGCAGCAAAAACATTTACCTGAAAACCTTCCTTCACCGTCATGGCCTCTATGGCCGCTTCTGGTGTAAGAAATTTCGCTTTCCTTCCTTCTTCCCGGGCAATGTTCCATAAAGCGGTGGTATTATACATCCCATTATTACCTGCAAATTTACCCCAGGTTTTGGTCAGTTCCACATCGTTGATCTCCCCGCTGAATATCACCATTTGATGTTGGAGTACCAATCTTTCCCCTTTTTTCAACTCCCAGTCTTCATCACGAGTATAGGCGGGACCAAGCCCAAACTGATTATCGACACGCCACTTTTGAGGGTAACCCTTATTGTCAGGATGATCAAAAATAGCGATATTTACCCGGTCCTCCCGGTCCTCCACGGTCATGCCAATATTGATCCACATGGCAGACTTTCCTTCTGCCATTTGATTTTTTTGCCTTGCCGCATTGATGATTTCCGCATCCACACCTTCTTTCCATGGCATTCTGATGAATAATCCACCATAATCATATTTACCAATGGTAATGTCGGTCTCAGGCATCCCGATCCACTCCAGATCGAGCAGGTAGGATCCGTTTTCTACCTTTAGGGACCAGTTTTGGGATTCGGTCATAACGGGATTTCCAGCCTCATCCAATAACTCGTAGACGGTCTGCCATTTTACTGTTTCTCCTTCTCCCTCTATAATATTGGCCGCCACCTTATTCCAGTGATCCTCCCCGGGGTGATGGAAATAATCCCTGGAATTCACCCTGGTGAAACCCCAATACAATCCGGTCTGGTGTTGGTGATGTCCCGGACTGTATTCCGTCAAAACCCCCTTGCCATCCGGAGCAACAATGGGGTGGATATATGGGCGAAAACCTTTTTTCACTACTTGTGTAAGTACCGGTTCGTTTGAATGGGATAAAATAAATATATTGATTTCTTCTGAATTTTTCCCTTCAGAAATTTTTAGGCCGGGAGGAGATCCAGGGTCTTGATGGCTTTTTTGATTGTTTTCACATCCGAAAAAAACCATCAAAAAGAATAAGAAGCCTATTTTTTGTAGCATAATAAAATTGGATGAAGTTAATAATTACGGTTCTGGGCTTGGCGTTCGTGCAGCTTGATTTGAATAAAACGGCACTACCGTTTCTTCTCTTGTTTTTGCTGGATTTGAACCTGTTGCTATGCAATGATTAAAAAGCGAGGCGGCATCATTGCTAATTGCAAAAGTCTGATTTTCTTCCTTTCTAATCAGATTTATTCCTTGGATGTATTTCAAATCAACAAAGTAAGGGCTATGCGTAGTTAACACTATTTGAAGCCCATCTGCTGCCATTTGAAACATTTTTTTTGCCAACCATTTTTGAGCAAGTGGATGTAAATGAGCTTCAGGTTCGTCCAAAATAAAGATTAGTACTTGTCCTAGAAATGATTTTGCGTATGCATGTGCAAAAAAAAGTGCTAGAATTTGCTGTTGTCCTGTCCCTAGTTCTTCATACGCCCTTGTTTCCCCATTTTCAGTGGGATGAACCCTTAAGGTTTTGAAGTAATTACTTGGGTCATAAGCTGAAAAATCAAAGGCTAATGTATGTGTCATATTAAACAAAATGCTGTCAGCTATTGAAGACATATTTGTATTGAACGAATTGAATTCTTCAACTTCAAGAAATGTAGGTTTGATGTTTTCAAAAAAGCCTTTAAGACGGTTTACCCTTTCTTCTTCTTCTTCTGTTAATTTATCATGAAATGCTTTAGTAACTTTTGATAAAAGTGTGAACTTGGTCGAATAGCTGAGTTGATAATTTAAATTTTGTTCAGAATTTTCAACTACGCAGAGCAATTCTTCTCTAAGTGCAGTACTCACATAAATATTTTCAGCACCATTTTCTGCTTGAAAAGCTGCAAAAAGATTTTCACTACCTTTTTGTGCTCGAAAATTGAAGCCACCACAAGAAAATTCCGAAGCTCTACCCAAACGGCCATCAAAGCCAGATACACTAGTCTCTATGACTACTTGGTTATTTGTATCTCGATTGTAATGACCGTAATCCTTTAGTTTTTTATACTTCGGGTAAAACTCCCCAAACATCAATTCAATGGCACGGTTAAGATTAGATTTGCCCGAATTGCTTTCGCCAATTAAAACCACAGGCTGATTCTCAGGAAAGTTTATTACTATCTGATCATTAATAGAGCGAAATCCTTCAATCGTTATATGTCTTAATTTTGGTGGCATTTCTTGATTTTTTTATTCCGTCATCGGCTTAATCATACTTTCAATAAATGTGATTTCATTTTCACTCAGGTCATACTTTTCATAAAGTTGTTTGTCAATTTCCTCTACAGACTTACTCCAATCAATATCTGATTTGTTAGAAAAATCCTGTAATGGAACAAATTGCCAAACCTCTCTACTGTTGTGTTGTGTTACTTTTAGCACTCCTAACAAAGCCCTCCCAAACTTTGAGTAAAGAAACTTCTTACAAGCTTCTGCTTCAAATTGTGTTTCAAAAGAACCAAAACTTATAAAGGATTGAGTATATCCAGTAAAAGGTTTAGCAACTATAGGAGATGATAAAGTTTCTCCAAATTCACCGGAACCATTGCTAAATGGTAATAGGACTTTATATTTTTTTAAATTTTTATGATCCTCTAGATAATTTATAAGTAAGAATCGGAAAATTCTGTTATTATTTACTAGGCCAAGAACTCGAACATCATTTTCGTTATACTTTTCATCCTTGAATACTTTCAGTTGATCAAAAATTGACGTTGTTAGTCTTTTTTCAGTACCATTACTACCAATTACTTTTTTGTACTCTGGAAAGTTTTTGTAAAGTTCCTCTAATTTAAATTTGTTCTGTGAATAGATTATTTCGCTTAAAGGGGAAAAGGTATTATCAGATTTAACTTTATTTGCAATTGAGCCTAACTCCGGATAAGATGAAAATACGCCTATTTCTTTAAACTCCTGTTGTTTATCTCTAAAGGTTACAGCGACACCCCCTTTTATATCCACATTTGGGAAAATATTTGTGCTATCGCTCTCATACCAAACGACCTTAAAATGTCTATCTGAAAGTATATTTTTATTCCATTCCTTTGGCGTTTTCCCTGCATTAAACAAAAATCTTCCAGGAGTTATAAAAGTAACCTTATCCGAAATTCGGAATGCAATATCCATAAACAGATGATAAATTGGTTTATCACTTGTTCCTTCTGTGGTTACTTGATAAGGCGGATTGCCTACAACTGCATTAAATTTCATATCGTTATCATTATTTACTTTCCAATAAGTTTGACCCTTTTTTACTTTTGTAATAAAATCATCAGGTCTGTGTGTAATCTGATGTATCAAATCTTCAAAGTAGCGTGTATTAACTTTTCCTTTTCTAAATCCAATAAGAGTACGTTTTGTGATACTTTTTGCCATAGGCGTTTTGCAGATGACAAAAACGTTTTCCGCTACAGATTTATCCCACAACTTTTTCTGTTCCTCAATAGTTAAAGTGTCAGGTTCTTTATCAGGATATTTTTGCTTTACTCGATTACAGAAAATGCTATAAGTCACATACAATGGGTAAAGCCCTGATTTGGAGTTGATTTCTAATACACGACTTTCAGGAGAAAATACATTTTCAGTCACCTCACCTTGAGAAATAAAAATTGGGTGTGCAATTGTTTTCTCACGCTTTTCGTCTAAAAAGACATAGCCACCCAAACAGTCGCCCAAGTGCATATTTACCACTCTCCAAGGCGTTAATACAGTTTCTTTGTCAGGATTGCGGAAAGTCGCAAAGATGGAAGTAATACGTTCTATTCTCTGCTCTATGGACAGATGGTCGGCTGCTCTTGCCAAAGCTCTTATTCGTTTACCAGCGGCACGAAATACATCGGGTTCGTAATATCGCTTAAATTTCAGAAAGGTTTCTTTGGTAACACCTTTAGGCATAAACTCTTCCCAAGATTGGTCATCAACTAATTCGGTGAAATTGTCAATGGATATTTCTTTTTCTTCGTTTGTTACATCCGCTCCATAAATAAGTAAGGGCATACGAATAGAAATACCCCGAAGAATGGAAACAGCGCTATCTCTATTTTTCTTCTTTTCAAACTTCTCTGCTAATAGGTGCTTTTCCTTTTCTGTAAGTTCGTCCTTCTTCTTTTTCTTGGACGCTTCTAACTGTTCATACTCTTCATCGGTAAAACCTTGTTTGTTTACGTCTATATCGCCACTTTTGGGCATGGCCTTCGTACTTCCAATGATTTTTTTAAGTCCTTCAAATTCCTCCAATTCGATAGACTCTAACTTCATTAATTGGTCATTATTGTATAGATAGCCATCTTCAAAGCCGTTTCGT
Organism: Cyclobacteriaceae bacterium; assembly: GCA_040905205.1. GTDB lineage: Bacteria > Bacteroidota > Bacteroidia > Cytophagales > Cyclobacteriaceae > Cyclobacterium. Next base: position 3,638 of record JBBDSB010000190.1, on the reverse strand, counting down.
ACCACTCGCTCTACATAAACTTTTTTGAGTTGTTCTAGCATCCCATTTACATCATAACTTTTCATTTGAGAGCCATGAATAGCGATAATGGGGCAGAAGTTGAGGAATTCACCCATTATTTTTCTGTCCTCGCCTGTGGTTTTACCTGCTTTTGCCGATTCCTTGGCAGTTTCTGCAATAACTTTCAGCGTGCGGTCAGGTGCGAAATCAAAAACAAAACATTCTTCTTTAACCTTGCCATTAATGGTTGCCGGGGTTTGAACTCTGAAAATGGTTTGCATATAACCAGATGCGGATGTATTATGTGAACCCGATAGCATGAAAACGGCAGTCCATGCTTTAACAGAAACTCCTGTTGTCAGCCTACCGCAGGATAAGGTAATAGTGAAGGTTTCATGTGGCTTATCACTAATAGCGTTTTCTACTTTTTTAAGTGCTTCTTCCTTGGCTTCTTCTTCGTCTCCATCACCAGCTACATTTACAATTTTAAATAGATCAAAAACTGAATGGGATTGAAGTAATGAACTCAAAGCTTTGGCTTCTTTTACCCCAGGAACGATCCAAAGAGAGTGACGGAAGTTATCACGATATTCAGTTGTAGCGTAAGGATAGTTACTTTCTGTATCCTGTTTACAGATTAGATTTAAAAAAGAAAGGACATCTTTTTCATGCAAGAAAATCCCTGCTTCATCCACTCTAAAAAATTCTCGAAAATTGAATGCTACTTCTTCGTCAATATATCCATGAAGTAGCTTGCCAATGTCATATGTAAAGATATTTAGTCTTGGAAGAGAGGCATATGGGTTAGGATCGCCAAAATGTATTCTGTCCCAGTCTGCTTTGGCTTTTTGTTCCATTACATAATCCCAAGTGTAGATTTCATCTTCTTTATAATTTTCCAACAAGTTAAATGGTGTACCTGAAAGGTGAAGGACTTTGGTGTTATCCTTTTGCAATTCTTGAAGTACATTTTTTCCTAATTCTGTTTGGGTACCTTCATGTGCTTCATCTACAATGATAAAATCCCAAAGCGTTCCAAATATTTCATCATTTTTATTGAAGTTACCCCCTACCAATTCCGAGCCTCTAAGGTCTTGCATGGAAGCAAAGTAGATGTACTTTGTGCCATTGGTTTTGCTAGCTTTTTTTAAAGTGGCAAATTGGTCACCCTGGTTTTTAGAGCCATAAGAGTACTCGGGGGAGTCATAGAATATTTTACCAAAGTCTTCAAACCAACCCTTGTCAACCACAGGGCGATGAGTTAGAATAAGCGTTTTTGTAAATTCGTGTTCTTTTACAACTTGAAGGGCTGAAAGAGTTTTTCCAAAACGCATCTTGGCAAACCAAAGCATTTCATTCCCTTTTTTAAATTGTTTTTGAGTTTTATCTATGGCATCCTTTTGTTCAGGTCTGAATACAATGGGGTTTTGAGTTTCCGAAACCTCACTTGCATGAAGGGAATCCTTACCCTCTTTTACTGCTCCAATTGCCTTTTTTGCAGTTTCAAGGTCTGTAACAAACCACTCATTTGCTTTATTTTTTGTGTCAAAGATTTTTCTTTGAACTCCAGACCTAATTAGAACATTGTGCACTTCGGAATCAGAGAAAGCTTTTATGGTGCCCTTCTCCGCATAAACTGATACCTCAGTATATAATAAGTCGTATGCAATTCCAGCTGTTTGAGTGTATTGATCAATTCGTTTTTTTGCAGCTCTGTTAAGAGCTTTACTGTTTGGTTCAAGCCCCCAGATATTTTCATTATCTGAGGTTGCCTCACCAATTTTTAAACAACCTTTATGAGCATCATCATTGATACGGAAAACATAAATTAGCTTTAGTTTTAATGATGATGTAAATTTCATATCACTTTGTTCTTTAATAGGTCGATGAACTTGATTTTTCTTCCTGTTTTACCGGTTTTCAAGTCCTTATTTGACCAGTCTTTGATTAAACAATAAGTGCCATTATGCCTAAATATAGTATTGTCAAGACAGCCTTTACAAAAGTTATTGTCTGTTTTGAGATTGCCAAAAAGGTCAACATCGGTTATGGTAACTCCACCACAAGATTTAGGAATAACTCCTTTTAGACCATCCATTTGCCAAACATTCCAAGAAATGATATAGGCAATGTAATCAAGGGATTTGAGGAGTGGTTCTTTCCCAAATTTGTGGGTATAGTTTTCAATGAAAGTTACAACCATTGCCTCACGAGCAAGTAATAAACTGTCTCCCTGCCACTCAAAAGCGTAAGTGTTTTTATAAGCTATTTGTGCTGCTTTTAGCCATTCCCCTGTTGAATCTACGTTCTCATTTATCACTCTAAGTTTTCTATCTAAGATTCCAATTCTGTTGGCTACTGGGATAAACTCTCCTGTAGTGCTGTCATATCTACTAGTGATGTAAGGACCTTCTCCGCATGCCATTTCGAGTCGGGTATCCCGGATATAATCTCTCCATGCTTTTCCTTTGGGAAAAGCAATATTTTCTTCATTTACGTCCCATGTATACGAACCAGTATCTTGTGGAATTTCTGTATTAAAAACATTGTTTCTTCCAAACCAGGCAGTGTCAATCAAGTTATTTTGAGCATTGCAAATCCATGATGGCGTAAAAACCTCTGCCATTCCTTTTGACCTTGATTGTTGTAATAATTTGTCTTTATGAATTCTAGGCATTATGATATTGCCATTATCCCCTGTAATTAGTTCAGGAAATATTTGGGCATTGAAGCTATAAGCCTCTCCAAGATGTTCATAATTGCTTGTAGCCCAGAAAATATTTTTTTGTGTGGTATGGTCACGCAGCAAAATTTGGAGAACATCAGGATACTGCTCAACAATTTCATTCTCTAATATGTCTATTCCCGTTTTCACTGAATATTTTCTTTGTTAGATATTAAAAGCTCCTTTACATCAATTTCAAGGATATTAGCTATTTCAAAAAGTACCTCTAATCGTGGTTGTTGTCGATTTTGAACATAGCCATTTACCATATTGTAGCTTTTTCCCAGTCTGTCAGCAAGCCAAGTTTGTTTAATTCCTTTTTCTTCGAGTACTTCTTTTATTCGGTTCATGTCCGCATAAATTTAAATCGCTAAAATAGTCAATTACTTTTATTTATCTCATTTTTCAATATATTTTTAGCACGTCTTATTTGTACCTGTCTGCCCGTGTGTTGGCAAAAATTCACGCTCTTTTGGTTTTTTGCGTTGGCTTTGTGTGTCTGAAAAACCAAATGTGCCTGAATGTGCGGTGGGTTTTTAGCATGGCCCTAACCTTTAGGTTTATATAAGCCATAAAGTGTCTTGATTCCTTTTACCTGGCCATTCAGGTTATTTTGAAATTCTTGATAGGCATTACCATTAACATTATTCATTTCCACGGGTTCTGTTTGAAGATCATACATGAACAATATATTGGCTTGTTGAAGTGTTTGTGATTCCTCCCCGATTTTTTCTGAACAAGAAATTGAGACAAAAATTAGAATTGAAAACAGAAAATGGAGATAAATAGGCTGGGAATATTTTTTTTTCATAGCTTTAATAAATGATTGAAGGCCAAAATTTCAAGTTCGTTAAATTTAATTTTATTATGGATAGCCAAATCAAAATATAGGCATAATTTTGATATTTTGAAT
>JBBDSB010000189.1:0-1474 GCA_040905205.1 Cyclobacteriaceae bacterium | reverse complement strand
AATTCTACCCAAAAAAACCTCATCTGGATTAAACTACAAATTTTTGTATTTGTTATGGAATTCCTTTGATAAATTCAAATAATTCCTTATATTTTAACCAATATTTTCTACTTTTCCCCAACTTTAAAACACGGCTGTTATGACCAGAAACAATTGTACAGGAAAAACTAAAGTTGCCATTATTGCGGCTTTTATCGGACTGGCATCCTGCCAGACAGATGAATTTGAAATTCCGGAAAAAGAAGACCCACTACTGGAAACCGCTTTTTCCCAACCCATTGAGGGGCATTACATTGTGGTGCTTAAACAGGGACCTATAAATGCCCGGTTAAACTCTAAGGGTGACTACAGTCAACGTACCGCTGCTATGAAAGTGGCTATTGCCCCCATTCTATCGAAGGCAAAAGTTAGGGAAGAGGTGGTGGATCATGTGTACAGCAGTACTGTGTTCGGTTTCTCTGCCCCACTGGATGAAACCAATCTGGAAAGGCTCAGGAAAGATCCCGGTGTGGCCTATATCGAACAGGATAGGATCATCACCTTAGCTCCGCCCTGGGAACGGGGAGAACAGGATCCTGGAGAAGGACAGGATATTCCTTATGGAATAGCAAGAGTTGGCGGGGCAGAAGACTATAGTAGTGGAGAAAATAAAAATGTAGCCTGGATTATTGATACCGGAATAGATCTGGACCATCCGGATTTGAATGTAGGTGATTCCAAAGGGTTCAATGCCTTTTCAAAAGGTCGTGATGCAAAGTCCCTTGATGATGGCAATGGCCATGGAACGCATGTAGCAGGTACTGTTGCTGCTAAAAACAATGATTTTGGAGTAGTGGGAGTAGCAGCTGGGGCAACAGTAATTCCGGTAAAAGTGCTTGATTCAAGAGGCAGCGGGACTTATTCCGGTGTAATAGCGGGAGTGGATTATGTAGCTGGAATTGGAACATCCGGTGATGTTGCCAATATGAGCTTGGGCGGGCCTGCCTCCCAAAGCCTGGACGATGCCGTGGTGAATGCTTCTGAAAAAGGAATTTATTTCTGTCTGGCGGCAGGAAACGATTCGGATGATGCCAACAACTACTCTCCCGCCAGAGCCGAAGGCGGTTTTATCTATACCATCTCGGCGATGGACAATAAGGATGAATGGGCTTACTTTTCCAATTATAGAAACCCTCCGGTGGATTATTGCGCTCCGGGAGTAAGCATCAAATCCACCTGGAAAGATGGGGGCTACCGTACAATCAGCGGAACATCCATGGCTGCTCCGCATGCAGCTGGGGTGCTTTTGGTTTCAGTTGGAAAGGCTTTAAATGACGGCACCGTAAAAAATGATCCTGATGGATATCCTGACCCCATCATTGTTCATAATTATTGAGATAAGTGGATTTAAAAATTGAATAAAAGAGCCTGGCAGCAGCTGGGCTTTTTACTTTTGGACAGTTTCCCGCTTCCGTATTCATGAACTTAAATTTTT
>JBBDSB010000188.1:0-1476 GCA_040905205.1 Cyclobacteriaceae bacterium | reverse complement strand
ATTAATATTCCCTCCACAGCCCTGGACAAATGCAACAGGAATCCCTCCCAAATAACTGGAAAGAATTTCAGAAGCAACCTGTGGAAACTGACCATAACTGATCATTTTTTCGGGACTATAAGCGGCAACTGGGTGACCTGTAAAAAAAGAAATTGCAGCCACCGCTTTGGCTTCTTCATCCTTGAATACAACTATGGCTGCGTCAGGATCGATGAGGCCATGATACCCCTCTCCTTTTAAATTAAGTCTGTCTTCCTCCCTCATAAAATAAGTGGAGCCATCCAGGCGTACTCCCTTTCTGTTATAGGTAATTCTGTTCTCCTCAGCGACGCCCCATTCCACAGAAACCGTAGTAAGGCGGCTGGAAATTTCATCTGCGGCCCTGGAAAACTCACGAATAAATTCCCTTCCCAGCTCCCAGGAAAGATAATCGGAGCCGCCCTTTTCCGGCATCCCCACATCCCTTACATCGGGAAAGGGTATGGTATGGTTGTGAGAAGAATTGGTAACTATGGCCTCCTTAGGCATATCCAGTTTTTTTGCCAGTTCATTTACACAGAAATCGTGAAGGGCTCCTCTTTCTACTCCTAATGGGGAGGTAAAAAGACAAAGTTTATTGTCCCCTTGACGGAAGAGAAGAAGGGTATTTTTTAAGTCGCCATGAACTTCCTCTATTTTATTGCCTGTCCTGGAATGCCCACTAGGTGTTCCTACCTTTGGTTGTATAGAAAAGGTATATGCAGCCATTTCCAATGGTTCTACCTGGGCTATACCGTTTAGGGAATAAAGAATTAATAGCAAGAAAATGAAATTGAACCTAAACATATTTACTCTGTATTACTGGCGTCCGAGATAAAATTTCTTTCAATAAATTTCATCTTCGAATAATTTAAAACAAATAAGACGGGGGCCTTGAAGCTCTTCCGTCTATTTCATAATGTTGCGTTCTACCAAAAACTTAACATTGTGGAGCAAGATAATAAAAAATTCATTTCCGGACTTCCTATCATACATGGATCTGAAGCTTTTCCTGACCCAAACAGAGGATTACTGTAAGTCATGATTTAAAAAAGAAGTTGGAAAAATGCAATTGGATATATGGGCAAATGGGAAGGAGGGTGTTTTTGATACTATCAGAAAACCGACTAAATTAGTGCCTAATCCAATATAATTCTTCAAAATTAGATTTGCTCGGACGACAGTAAATAATAATTAAAGCTTAAATTCTTATATCCATGATGTTTTTCGGACATATTAAAAAATTCAGGATCTTGGTTCTTGCAGGAATCCTTTTATCTAATTGTCAAGACAACTCTAAAACTATAAAAAAAGTTCAAGGTGATGCCTCCCCTTTAACCCCACCCAATATCTTACTCATTACTTCAGAAGATCATGGGCCACATCTCTCCAGCTATGGAGATACTATCATAAATACTCCGAATCTGGACAAAATAGCCAATGATGGGATATTATTCA
>JBBDSB010000187.1:0-1476 GCA_040905205.1 Cyclobacteriaceae bacterium | reverse complement strand
ACACCATCGGAAGCTCTGCAAAATCGAATTTCTTGTTCCATGCCGGGTTATTTGGAAAATATATACCGATTGATAAACTACTGTGAAGTTAATCAAAAATCAGGACGATTCATCAATCCACGAATTCAACTTTGAGTTTTTTATTAAATGCTTTGGTATGGTTCTTGATTCGTGATATGGCTGTTTGGGATAGACCATACCCAATCCGGGTAACCCGAGATAAAGGCCTCGGGAAATACAATCAGTTCTGCACCTTGTTTACCGGCTTCCAAGATTGCGGAACACGCTTTCTCGACTGTTTTTTTCTTATCCAGGAAAATGGGCGAAAGTTGTGCGGCGGCTACTTTAATGGTTTTTGCCATTGGTTACCTGTTATAGAAATATCGTAATAATTTAAGTGGGTTGGCATAGAACATAATGACCAATTCCGGTCTGATTTCCTATTGATAACAGATTTACAGCAGCCGCAGAAGCATTGTAGAAGTGATAATGCAATTAATCTGATCTATTTCATGATTTTTCCGAATTAATAATTTGGTTGACATGGGAAAAGTTATCCCGGTCGTTTTTGGCTTTTATTTTCTGTAAGCGCTCATAATTATCACAGTTTGATGCTTTTATACGACCCGGTCCTTCATCCATCATGAAATTTTTCATAATGATTTGGATAGATTAGATTGATGATATGTTTGGTCATTCATTTTGTTGAATCCAACAGGAACTGCGAAGCCTGCCGGATCAATAAATGATTAGCTTAACCGGCATTCAAAGGTGAGTGATGCTCATGTACAATTTTCCATTCTCCTTGATTATTTTTAACAAACACTAAACTGATCTGATCGTTAACTACAGCAAGGTCCTCTCCAAACATTAAATGAAAATCTGAATGGAAGCTTACAATAGCTACATTCCCATAATAAACGGCAATTTTCATATCATTTGCGTCCATTTTTACGGCTTCAGTAACGCTGCCAAAAACTTCCCGTTCAAAAATTTCATTCTCCTCTCCACCATTCCGCGGAGCACCTTGTTTAAATTCAGAAAACTTGGGTCCGTATGCATGAAAGGAAATTAATTTGTCTATGTCACCGATCTTCACGCTTTCAACAATGTCATTCCATGTCTGCATGATTTCTGCTTTTTCTGCCGGGTATTCCGTCATGATGCCATCATCGGTTTGAGCCTGACAAGCTGTGAACCCCAGGCCAAAGAGAAGGGTACAGATCAGAGAAACTTTATATAAATTGTTCATAATTATTCCCATTTAGAAAATTAAAAGCTGATTTTTTGAGATAACATCAGATGGGAAAACATATATGGACATCAAACACTTTGACCTCCGGCAGGAATCCCAAATAACTTGTTAGCTGTTCGAAATGCAACATAATAGATTCCCGGGATTCAGGCTTTTCTCAGAAGCTCAGAAACTTTACTTATCAGCCCAATCTCTCCGATATGCAGATGGGGACATGCCGT
>JBBDSB010000186.1:0-1478 GCA_040905205.1 Cyclobacteriaceae bacterium | reverse complement strand
TGGCCATGTCAGGATCAGACCTTGAGCACCATAAATCTCCAGCTGCCTCTCTGGCCTGGGCAGGGGTGACCAATTCCAGTCAATATACCCGATTTTCTTCCCAGGGGGGTGGGGATTTGGTGGGTTTTGAAGAAGGGAATCCCGGGCAATTTTCTGTTGACCAACATCTGATTGAATCCACCTTTAAATTCAGGTCCTTTAGCTGGCACAGCGAATTCCATAACAAAAAAATTTGGGACCATCTGAATCAAAAGGAAACCCGTCTGAGCGGTTGGTTTGCCCAGGGTGGATATGTGATCAATGGTCACGAATTCAAAACCGGGAAACCATTGTATGAAGTCGCTGGCAGGTATGCCCGTTTCCGTCCCGATTTGGAGGAAATGATGAATATTGAAGAGGAATTTTCACTGGCCCTGAACTGTTACTTTCATGAGCACCTCAATAAATTAACAGCCGATGTCACTTTCTTTGAATTTGATTCGGAATCCATCAACAGGGAGGCTTCGGGTTGGCGGTTTAGGATACAATACGATTTCTCATTTTAATACCATTTAATTTTCCAATTAGCCTGAGGTAGAAAATACCCATTTTTTAAAACCGGAAAAAGAGAAATTCCAGCGGATTATCCACTTATGCGATAATATTGGAAATGATATTTGGATTTAAGGAACTGCCCCCTTTACTTTGTAGCACATTTCAGGCAACTGATTTATAAAGAAGAGGTAAGAGAACAGGCTCTTTGACCCTCTGGCAACCTTCTGAAGGTAGAAAGGTGCCAATACCTGCCCATAAGGGAACTATAAATTAGAATTCATGACAGCAAAAAAAATCTATCTCATTCTTTTCTTATCGCTTGGCCCAATGGTACCTCAAAGATTTTGCATTTTTGAACACCGCTCCTATCCCTATACCACAAGTAAATTCATTTTCAATGTCCTATAAAAATTTTGAAACCCAGGCAATAAGGATTAACGACTCTGCCTCTAATCAAAGGGAACATTCTGCTCCCATTTATTTAAGTTCAAGTTTTGTGTTCGATTCGGCAGAACAAGCCCGGCAGATGTTTGCCGAAGAAATCCCTGGAAATATCTATTCCCGATATGCCAATCCCAATACCAGTGATTTGATCGCCAAGGTCTGTGCGGCTGAAGGAACCCAAAGTGGGGTCACCACGGCCTCCGGGATGGCGGCCATGTTTGGCAGTATGGCTGCCCTTCTCAGCCAGGGAGACCATTTACTGGCATCCCGTTCCTTATTTGGCTCCACCCACCAACTCCTTACCCGGGTTTTTCCAAAATGGGGGATTGACCATTCCTATGGGAATATTGCAGACATCGCCGATTGGGAAAAGCTGATCCAACCCAATACCAAAATGATTTTTATTGAAACTCCCTCTAATCCAGGTCTGGAAATCCTGGACCTTGAGTTTGTTGCCAATTTGGCCAATGCCCATGATCTGATTTTGGTGGTAGACAATT
>JBBDSB010000185.1:5808-8901 GCA_040905205.1 Cyclobacteriaceae bacterium | reverse complement strand
ATTTTCAATAATAAGATTTAAAGCATGAAGGTATTTATAATTTTTGTCTTATCGTTTTTTGTAGTTCTGGATTTGTTTCGCCAGGAACCGGACCTGTCCAAAGTGCCCGGAAGGATAGTAGCACACAGTCCGGCTTCTTCTGGCAGGTACATCGGCTCTCCAAGCCTTGCGATTTTGCCCAATGGGGATTACCTGGCTTCCCATGACTATTTTGGACCGGAGTCCAATGAACATGTAAGGGCCACTTCAAAAATTTACCGATCGCAAAACAAGGGGAAAAGCTGGGAGCCTATCGCCACCATTGATGGGGCATTTTGGTCCAAGTTGTTTACGCATCGGGACAAGCTTTATTTTCTGGGTACCGACAGGCACCATGGGCATTCCATCATCCGCCTTTCTGAAGACAACGGGAAAACCTGGACTGATCCGGTAGATGGGGAAAGCGGATTGTTGCTGGAAGGGGAATACCATTGTGCTCCTGTGCCGGTCATAGAACATGAGGGAAGGCTATGGCGGGCGATGGAATCGGCCATGGGGCCGGAAAAAAGCTGGGGCAAGCGGTATGGGGCTTTTATGATGTCCATTCCGGTGGAGGCAGATCTGCTGAAGGCAGAAAACTGGACCCGTAGCAATATTTTATATTACGATTCCACCTACCTGGAAGGAAATTTTGGAGGCTGGTTGGAAGGCAATGCCGTGGCAGGACCTGATGGTGGCATTTGGGATATTTTAAGGGTAGATGACCGATCCACCTTGGCAGAAAAGGTGGCTTTTGTGAAAATCAGTCCTGATGGAAGGAGAGCTACTTTTAACCCTGAATCCGGTTTTCTGCCTTTTTCAGGGGGAAGTAAAAAATTTACCATCCGTTACGATCCCCAATCGGAATTGTACTGGACCATAGCCAATATCATTCCGGAGGAAGTAAAAGCCGGAAATGAAGCAAATAATCCCGCAAGGCTAAGAAATACCCAGGCGCTAATGAGTTCAAAAGACCTTAAAAATTGGGAATTGAAGCGGGTATTATTACAACATGATGATACCGAGAAACATGGTTTCCAGTATGTGGACTGGCAATTTGAAGGGAAGAACATCATCTTTCTTTCCCGGACGGCCTTTGATGATGGGCTGGGGGGAGCACACAACAACCATGATGCGAATTTTCTTACTTTTCACAGGATCAGGCGGTTTAGGAAATAGTGGCAGGGAAATTGTTCCGTATTTTGTGGCCTTAACAACTACTAAAGAGGAATTATAAGTTTATTGGCTTTATACAAACCCCTGGAAAAATTGACTTGGCACTCAGGGAAAATTACCTTATATTTATTCTTGTTTTAGAATCTAACACCAGCTTCCAATCGGCTTTAAATAAAAATTTGTATGTTTTGTTCCTCTGCCTAAATCGGCATTATCACTTTCTCTTTTGTATTAAGAATTATTCTATATTTGATAACCTACATTAAACTAATCTAAACATGAAGAAATTAAAATATCAACATTTATTCCAGGTTTTATTCCTGTCCTCGGGCTTATTATTGGCAGGATGTGGCGGAACAACAGAGACGGAAGAAGAAAACCCCTATTTTACAGCAGATGAGGATCAGGGAGGCCTGAACCTGGCCTCCGGAATGCAGGCCTATGTGGTGGCCGAAGATCTGGGAAGGGGAAGACATTTGGCCGTAAACGAAAATGGGGACATTTACATGAACCTTCGGGAAGCCAATGATCAGGGAGGAATTGTGGCCCTGAGAGATACAGATGGAGATGGCAGGGCCGATGAAACCCAATATTTTGGTGATTTTGGAGGTACCGGTATGGAATTTTACAAGGGTTACCTTTATGCTTCCAATGACAGCGCGGTATTCAGGTTTACCTTCAGTGAGGGAAACCTGCTTCCTGATAATGCCAGTGCGCCGGATACCATTGTTTCCGACTTGCCCCAACAAACTTCCCATGCTGCCAAATCGATGGCCTTTGATGACCAGGGCTATTTATATGTAAATGTAGGCGCCCCTTCCAATGCCTGCCAGGAGCAGGACCGAACAAAGGACTCTCCGGCAATGGACCCATGTCCTCTATTGGAGCGGCATGGAGGAATTTGGCGTTTTGATGCGGAACAAATCGGTCAGACCCAGGAGGCCGATGGTTACCGCTTCGCCACGGGGATACGAAACGCCGTCGCCTTGGGTTTTAACCCCACCGATGGGCATGTGTATGCCGTACAGCATGGAAGGGATATGTTAAGTGCCTTGTTTCCGGATATGTATGATGATGAAGCCAGTGCAGAAACGCCGGCTGAGGAGATGTTCAAGCTGACAGACGGGGCGGATTTTGGATGGCCCTATTGCTATTTTGATCCTGCACAGGATAAAAGGATTTTGGCCCCTGAATATGGAGGGGACAAAGAAACCGTTGGCCGTTGTGAGGGTACAGATCAACCTGTGATGACCTTTCCTGCCCATTGGGCACCCAATGATATTTTGTTTTATACCGGGGATCAGTTTCCGGAACAATACAAAGGCAGTGCTTTGATTGCCTTCCATGGTTCCTGGAACAGGGCCCCTTTGGAGCAGAAAGGCTATTTTGTGGCCTTTACAGGCTTTGAAAACGGCAGCCCCGCTGGTGATCATGAAGCATTGGCCGAAGGGTTTGCGGGCGTTTCTACTATCGAAGCCCCCAGTGATGCCGTGCACCGTCCCACTGGCATTGCCCAGGCCCCGGATGGTACCATTTTAATTTCCGATTCCGTGACCGGAAAAATATGGCGGGTATTTTACAAAGAAGAGGATACCATGGCGATGAAGTAAACATTGCCATTGGTTCAAGTTTAAGGCCTATTATTGCTTTTAAAAAGCCGGTTTCCTTTTTTGGAGATCGGTTTTTTTGGTTTTAAGTCGTTGTTAAAGGGTAATTCAGCGTTTTATGGGTTCCAATGGGAAGTTCGTTTGGGGACCGTGGAGCCGTGCTTATAGGGTGTTGGAATATTGATTTCGTTTTCGCATTCCATCATTCTGCCAAAACAATGCGGATAAATCAAAAGCCCACCTCAATAGGAATGCGGCTTTAGCCCATTCCAAAATAGGATATCTAAAAGCC
>JBBDSB010000185.1:0-5708 GCA_040905205.1 Cyclobacteriaceae bacterium | reverse complement strand
AAAGCCAATGACACCGGCAAATTCCATTATGCCTACTGCTAAAGCAGTAGGCAACTGATGAATAGGTTTCAATTAACAAAATCATAAAATTGACCTAACCCCATTCCATATTATTAGCTGAGCGAATTTCACGCATCCCGTTCGAACAGGATGGGAAGGGTCATATTGGCATAAAAACCGTGCAAAAAAGAATGATGGCCTATGCACCTAAGATTTTTCTTCATTTTCATTGCTTTAACCTTTTATTCCTTTCCATTACCAAATCATACACGCTCACCCCTCTGGCAATTGCATAATCGGATAATTTTGAATCTGAAGTAATCAAAAGCTCACATTTTTCAGCATATGACAATATTAATGAATCCGTAATTCCCAGATCAAAAAAAGCATATTCTTCGGTGGCTTTTATGGATTCTATATATTTCTCTGTAGATTTTTTGATTAACTCAGTAATTTTCAAAACATAAGCATTTTTCAAACTTCCTTGGAAATTATTTAGCAGGTTGTCTACCTCTGTCCATACATTCGGTAGGATTATTAAATTTTTAATTTCTGGAATAATGGAGATTAAATTATAAAAATCTTCCTTTTCGTAAATAGACAAACGCTTGTGCGTTTTGATTTGTCTTATATCAATCAAACCAACGATCAAAAGTAAAAGTGCATTTGTATCTATTAATTTCACCCTAATTTTCAAAAATGTAGAATCCTTTGACTTCTCTTTGGGCATTAATTTTTAGGCGCTTGTAAACCCTTTGGTTATTAAATTCCGGGAGATTGATAGCATTTAAACTTTGGTTGGAATTATCAATTAAAAAAGAAACTACAATTTCCCATTCATTTTCAGTATCCCTGAATTCCGCCTGTTCAAGCCTGAAATCCGGATTTGGAAGGGTCGTTAAGTCTTTAAGCTCATTTTGAGCAATCTTAATAAGATCTTTAAATTTTAATTTTGAATCCATCACTACAGATGTTTGAACATTGGACAATACATAAATATACAATGGATTTTAATCAAAAAGAATTCCTAAGTAACAACAACCACAACCATTAAACCAATGGGTCTTTTTTTGTGAATTGCGTTAAACCAACTAACCCTACATGCAAGCTTTATAACCGGATTTCGGGTTAAAATCGTATTAAAAAACCGATTATATCGTCATTTGAACCCATTTTGGTGGGTTTAGGGGTTGGTAAAGGGTGTAGCAGTCCCGTCTGGCTAGGGATTCCCAGGATTTTCTCCGCTCAAAACCCTCACTGATATGTTAAAATAGAGTTAAACTCCGTAAAACCTTTAATAGAGCCATTCGTGCATTGGTGGCAAAAAATAATCGCCACGAATGCACGAATTATAAGTGTTTTAAAACAACCTGATTCTTTTAGATCTTTGAAATCCGGAGACCAATATTTCTATAATTCAAGCTATATTGAGAATAATTCGGATGGCCCCAGTTTTCGAGGATGGGGAAAATGTATGAAAAGTTCTATGGATAAGCTTTTTGATGATTGGGAAGACGATCCTGTTGGGACTTTTGGTTGCTGGGTATTAAGTCCATTTTGTGTAGTAGGAGCTGGTTTAGGATGTGCCATTAAAGAAATTAGTAAATAAATTATGAAAAAATCATTGTTTATCTTGGGAATAGCTGGTGGTGGCGTAGTAATATTTTCTGCCTTGAAAATTTTAGTTGGACATTATTCTTTTTCCTGGGGAATTTTTGCCAGTGCCATGGTTTTTGTTGTTGCATTGATTTATTGGTTTATTCTGGCCAGTAAAAGTAGGCAGCAAGGTTAAGGATAACACATCGTCATCCCGATTTCTGCGCTTTAAAAAATGTTAATTCTCGGAATGACGGTTTTATCCTGAAATTAACATAGAATCTCAGGTTAACAACAAAAACACCGTTGGTATTCGATACACGTTTTAAGACAGAATAAAAATTTCTGCTACGCGCCTACCTGACGGAAAAGAACGAAATTTGGAATAAAAGAATCAAGGACCAGAGCATCCCCAACCGTTGTCGGACTTTTGGCTTATTGGCTGGTGATTTGTTTGATTCATGTGCACCTTTTCGAAGATGGCAAAAGAATATAATGACCGGATAAAAAAAAAGCTGCAATTTAATTAAGGGTTAATTAAAAAGGCTGTATGATGTGACCTATCAAAAAATAATGGTACCTTTCCATTATTAAACAGCAATACAATGTGTTAAACAGCGGATTTTTGCACGGTTTCGATTTGGACTGGTTGTTGAACCCTGAATGTAAAGTTTACTGCAGGAAAAAACCGGACAGAACGGCAACAAGGCGAATACCTCCTTGCCTTATTTTGACAAGTTGCCAGGCTTCTCCTTGAATTTACCGGGGTAAATTAATTCACGTTTAATATTTTATAGTTTCTTTATCAACTGAATTTTCCCCAAAGTTAAGTTCATCTTGATGAAATCATTATAGGGTAAGCACATTTAATCTCCTTTTTAAAGATGACCCAGCAAGATTCTGATCTTTATATCATTGCCATTGGTGCTTCCGCTGGCGGCATGGAAGCCTTACATACCCTATTTGACCATACACCTACGGATGATGTTTCCTATGTGATCATACAGCACCTTTCGCCTGATTATAAAAGTTTTGTGGGGGAACTCCTCGCTAAGCATTCCAGGCTAAAGATTTTTAAGGCAGAAGAGGATATGGAGGTGGTTTCAAATTGTGTCTATATCATGCCGCCAGGAAAGAACATGACAATGGCCGGGGGGAAACTGAAACTAAGTGATCGGCCAAAGGCCACCCCGAATTCAGCGATTGATATATTTTTTAACTCCCTGGCTGAAGATCAGGGAGACAAAAGCATAGGGATTGTGCTGTCCGGAAATGGTTCTGATGGAACCAAGGGGGTTGAAGCCATTAAAAAAGTAGGGGGATTGGTCATAGTACAGGATCCCAAAACCTCGGATTTCAAGAGTATGCCTGACAGCGTCATTGCTTCCGGCAATTATGACTACGTGCTTGTTCCCAAAAAAATTCCCCAACAGATCGTCAATTATGTTTATCAAAAATCCCTTAAGGCAAGGTTTCCCGAATTTGCTTCTGATAATGACGACCCTGCTTTATTGGAATTGATCGACCTGGTCAAAAACCAAACACCTCACGATTTTTCCGAATACAAACGCCCCACCATTGTAAGGAGGGTAATCAGACGAATGGCGGCCATTCATGCCAATACCATTGAAGAATACATGCAACTTTTAAAATCCGATCCTGAGGAAATTGCTACCTTGTCCAACGAATTTTTGATTGGCGTGACCAATTTTTTTAGGGATCCGGAGGCCTTTGAAATCATTCGGGATAAAGTGATTCCGGAAATTGTTAAAAATAAGTTGTTGGTGGATACTTTAAAGATATGGGTCATAGGATGTGCCACAGGGGAAGAGGCCTATTCACTGGCTATTCTTATTAAGGAGCACCTTATCACCATTAAAAAGGATCTGGCGGTAAAAATATTTGCTTCGGATATTGATAAAAAGGCCTTGGCCAAGGCTTCCAAGGGGTATTATTCTGAAAATTTAATGAAAAATGTTTCAGAGGAACGACTCAGCAACTTTTTTATCCAAGAGGGAAACGGATACCTGGTGAGGGAAAATATCAGAAAGATGCTCATTTTTGCGGACCATAATATTGTTCAGCAACCTCCCTACGGCAAAATAGATTTTATCAGTTGCCGGAATTTGATGATCTATTTTAATCCCACACTGCAAAAGAGAATTTTTTCCACCATTCATTTCTGCCTCAATGTTGACGGCTATTTGTTCCTGGGGCCCAGTGAGGGTCTGGGGGAACTAAAGGGTGGGTTTATTGAAATCGATAAAAAATGGAAAATTTTTAAAAATACTGGAGGGTCCAATCAAATAGGCTTTAACCCCTACTCTCCCCGGCATGTACCCAGAAAGCCAATTCCCCCTAGGTTTGTTGCTGAAAGATCCTTAAATAATCAAATACCTGAGGATCTTTTGGAAATCATCTTCGTCTCCCACATGGAAGAATCCGGCTTTTTGGCAGGGGTATGCATTAATGAAGATAATAAAGTTGTTTTACCTTTTGGTGATTACAACAAATTCCTCCTTCCCAAACTATTTAATGATAATTTCCTGGAGTTGCTTCCCACAGCACTTTCCATCACTGTGGGAACATCTATAAAAAAAGCCGTAAAAAGCCGTAAAAAGGTGGCTGTACAGAAAATAAGGTTCCAGGAGAATAATTTGATTCGGTCTGTCGAAGTACTTGTAAAGCCCTTATTAGAGAAATTTGAGGCTTCTAAAAAGTTGATATTGGTTTATTTTAAAGAAGAAGCAACTGGAAATCATGCGCAGGAGATGGTAGAAATTTATGATGAAAATAACCATACCAGCAGGTATCTCTCGGACCTTAATAAGGAGTTAGGTGAAACCAAAAGAGACCTTCATCAGGCCACTTTAGCCCTGGAGCAGTCCTATGATAACATACAGTCCTATAATGAGGAGTTGCTCTCCAGTAATGAGGAAATGCAAAGCTCCAATGAAGAATTACAATCCACGAATGAAGAGCTTACCACCTTAAACAGTCAATACCAATCCAAAATTAAAGAACTGGCCGAACTCAACGATGATTTTAACAATTACTTCAGGAGTACGCTTAACAGTCAGCTTTATGTGGATAAAGATCTTATTATCAGAAAATTCACCCCCATTTCTATCAATCAGATCAATATTAAGGAAAGTGATATCGGCAGACCTTTAGCACATATTTCCACCAATATAAAATTCTCCAGTTTATTGGAGGATATCAATTCTGTCATCATTTCCCAGGTTTCCAAAGAAAAAAATATTCAAACAACCGACGGCAAATGGTATGCCATGGTGATTGTTCCTTACCTGAAACTTGAGGGCGGTCAATCCAATGGGGCCATCATTACGTTTAATGATATTTCCGAAATTATCCGCTCTAAACAATTAATAGAGGATACCAACAGCAAACTCGTGAAAATCAATAATGATCATGATACCTTTATTTATTCCGTCTCCCATGATCTCCTTTCTCCCATCAATAATATACAAGGGTTAATCGACAACATTCACGAGTCGGAGGACCAGGAAGAAGTAAAGGTGTTTTCGGGCCTCCTTACCAAATTGGTAGATCAGGTAAAAGAATCGATCCGTGAACTTTCGGCCATTGCCAATGTGGATAATGAACCCTTGGAATTTGAAAAAGTGGATGTAGAAGAAATCCTTGTGGAGGTCAAAGAGAGCCTGAACAACCGGATAAAATTGAACCTTAGCATTGATTTCCAGGTAAAGGAAATCAGTTTTCCGGTAAAATATATGAGGAGTATACTATTTAACCTATTAAATAATGCGGTTAAATACAAATCTCCGGCGCGTGAACTGGAAGTGAAAATAAAAACAGAAAAAAGTGAGGGTTTTATTCTTTTATCCATTGAAGATAATGGCATGGGAATAGCCAAGGAAAAAATCGGGGAACTGTTCTCCAAATTTAAGCGGGTCCATGATCTGAACACGAATGTAGAGGGAACAGGAATCGGCCTCTATCTGGTAAAAAAGATGATTACCAATGCCGGTGGTGAAATTGAAGTGGAAAGCCAGTTGGGCAAGGGGTCCCGTTTTAAGGTTTTTATCAAGGAATAGGAGAAATGTAAACTGGGTGAAATGTAGGCTGGG
>JBBDSB010000184.1:0-1485 GCA_040905205.1 Cyclobacteriaceae bacterium | reverse complement strand
CCAATGCTATCAGGTTATGGCTCGGTTTCCCTGACGATTGCTCTAAATACGGGCCAGTTTTGCCGCGATACTGCATAATATCCATCGCCTCGTTCACCACTACACCGGCAGGGGTGTACTTTTTGAGCATAATCTCATCTGCCTTGTTTTGAAAATCGGAATCTTTCTTTTCCGGCTTTATACTCTCTTTTACCTGGTTATAGTCAAGTTCAGATCTCCGGTTCACTACCTGTACAAACTTACTGGGAACATCTTTCGGTGAATATATTTTTTCACTTTTAGCAACTTCAGTAAAAAGGTCGGGTACCCCGCTTGTTGTTTCTGATTTGCCCAGCAATATAAATCCGGAAGGGTTTAAAACGTAATGAAACGTCGTAAGTGCTTTTTTCTGCAAGTAGGGTTCAAAATAGATCAACACGTTCCGGCAGCTTATCAGGTCCATTTTGCCAAATGGCGGGTCTTTTAAAAAATTATGAACGGCAAATACACACATATCCCGAATCTGCCTGTTCACCTGATAACGTCCATTTGTTTTTGTGAAAAATCTCTTTAACCGCTTCTCGGACAGATCGGCTACTTCAGAAGCTGAATACGCGCCCAGGCGTGCTTTTTCAATTGCGGATTCGCTTAAATCAGATGCGAAAATTTGTACTTTCTTATCTTGATTTACCGCAGAATGAGTTTCTAAAAGCTCTTTAAACAGAATAGCCAGAGTATAAGCCTCCTCACCCGTACTGCACCCCGCCACCCACACCCGAATGATTTTACCGGCGGGACTATTTTTTATAATCTGTGGGATAACATTTTTAGAAAGCTTTTCGAATATTTTGGGATCGCGAAAGAAAGACGTAACCGGAATCAAAAAATCGCTGTAAAGGGTATCCTGTTCCTCTCTGTTCTCTCTTAAATATTCAAGATAGCTGTCTACCTTTTTAATTTTATTGATCGCCATTCTCCGCAGGATTCTCCTGTGGATTGTGGTCTGTTTGTAGTACATAAAGTCAGCCCCTTTTCGTACCCGCAATAAGGTAATAATTTGCCTGTATGCTTCCTCATCGTCCAGCTTTGGAGGGTTTACCAGAGCCTCCGGATCATTGAAAAAATGGGTAACCTCAAGTAATTTTTCCGGAATTTTATCCGGTGCAAGTATAAAATCAACCACACCCGCCTGAATGGCGCTTCCGGGCATGCCCGTGTGGTCAGCCGTCTCTAAATCCTGCGCAATGGTGATGCCCCCGTTATCTTTAATGACTTTTAACCCTTTGGTTCCATCCGATGCCGTACCCGATAGCACCACACCAATGGCATGAGATTCGTAAATTTCAGCCAATGCTGAAAATAACAGATCTATGGGAAGAATACGCTTGAATTTCTTTTTTTCGGGTCGTTGAGCGAGCCGTAATTCACCCTCTGATGTCTCCATCACTTTATTACTGGGCATCACGTAAATGTGATTGGGCTTTATTTTACACTCATCCGAAACTT
>JBBDSB010000183.1:0-1496 GCA_040905205.1 Cyclobacteriaceae bacterium | reverse complement strand
TCACAAAATATACTCCATTTTCACATCACAACGCTGGTAGGTGCCGCATTCCATGTGCACTTCCTGAAAACCCATTTTTCGGTAAAGGGCAATGGCGGGAGCCAATATGGAATTGCTGTAAAGCACTACCTTTTTTGCCCCATGGGCCCTGGACCAGTCCAGGGCAGCCATTCCAAGCAAAAAGCCGATGTTTTTGCCCCGGGCTTTGGGCAGCACACCCATTTTGATCAATTCAAATCGTTCTTCATCCATTTTTTTCAGGGCCACCGTGCCCACGATTTCGCCCTGCCAGGACGCAAAAAGCACTTCCCCACCTTTGTCGATAATGTTTTCACGGGGATTGGTCAGTTGGGCAATGTCAAAAGGCTCCATGGCAAAATATTGCTCAATCCAATTTTGGTTGATGGAAAGAAAATAAGGAGCAAGCTCCGGGCTGAATGGATGTATTTTTACGGTTTCCATGTATCAAAAATAAGGAAACGGGCATCAATTAAAACAGGGATGATGAAAAAAAATCAAAAGCCAAGGTCAAACTGCCTCCCAGGTTTGTCCCTGGATTCCATTTGCAGCAGTTTGAGTTTTCTCCATAATCCTCCGGCATATCCGGTAAGTTCTCCGTTACGGGCAATGACCCGGTGACAAGGGATGATCACCAGCAGGGGGTTGGCGGCATTGGCGGCACCTACTGCCCGTACGGCAGTAGGTTTGGATAGGGCACGGGCAATGTCATGGTAAGAAACAGTGTGGCCATAAGGTACCTGATTGACTTCCATCCACACGTTTTTTTGAAAATCCGTACCTCCGATGCCCACAGGGATGTCAAAAACAGTCAGTTTACCCTCAAAGTATGCCGTCAGTTGTTCCATGACATCGGTAAAAAATGTTTCTTTGGGGCCTTCAGAGACCACATCTTCTGTAAACTGTGATGACAAGAGGAAACCATCTTCCGCTACCAAGCGGATATTGCCCAAGGGAGATGCCATTACCACTACTTCTATCATATCCTTTACAACTTAAAAAACAAAAACAAGGTTTACCTTTTTTGCAAAGCAGTATCCTGCACAACGATTACAATCCAAATATGCTATGTTTAACCCTTTTGAAATAAAAATGCACTGCAAATGCCGGCCAGCTGAATGATACCGCCTTCACTGCTGTGGAGGTGATGTACTTTCAACAGAGCTTGACAGAAAATGTTGCCGTTTAATTTACAGCTGGGTCCTTGAGGCCGTAAAGGTACTTTTAATTTTAATCTCTACCAAAGCTGTATTATTTTACCATCATCATCCGGTATTTCCATACCTCTCTGACGGCTTCCGGCTCTACCTCAAAAGGCTTGTACACCGGATTGCTGGAGCAAAGCAGCAGTTTCCGCTTTTCCGCCAACTGATTATAGACCAGTTTAAAAGTGACACCGTCCTGGGCGGTGACGATCACATACTTTTCCCCGTCCCGTATGGAAGTCCAGTCATCCATGTATTCACAGATGATCCAGG
>JBBDSB010000182.1:0-1499 GCA_040905205.1 Cyclobacteriaceae bacterium | reverse complement strand
AAGCGGGTGGGCCGACAAAAAATAGGCCTGTCCTGAATTTTCTCAGGAGGTGAGCGGGTGGATTGCGGGGGGAAGGATTTTTTTGTTCCCGATCAAAAATCGGGACAAAAAAGAAAGAGGATTAATCGTCAAATGGCTGGCTTGTATGGTAAATTTATAATAAAACGATAAACCAATTTGGACTCAAAAACTGGAAATAAGATGATTCTGACTCGTCCTGAGTTCCAATGATCCTTATCCGACAAAATTAATACCCTTTAATTTTATCAAAGTCTCGATCAGCAGTGATCAAACGCAGGTCATGATAAATGGCTGATGCCATAATGATGCAATCTGGCAATTTAACCCTGTATTTCCTTCTTATCCGAATAACCTCTTTTTCAATATTGTGAGCATATCTCAATAAAATTAAATATCAACCTTCTCGATAACGTACTTATCCAGGTTTAAGGTCAATTTTGTAATCATAAAAACATGCTACTTGTGAATCTACGAAATCCACACGATGGATCTAAAAAAACTAGAGGCATTATTGAAGTTTAATATTTGGATACTTAATTTTAGGATAAATTGTTAAATTAGAGAAATGGATAATTCAACCCTACATAATAAAATAAATTCTCTTCCTGAAAACCTAAAAAAGGAGGTTCAGGATTTTGTGGATTTTCTTCTCACAAAAGCAAAAAATGATGATGGAAAAGAGCCTCGTGCTTTTGGAAGCATGAAGGGAAAAATTAAAATGGCTGATGATTTTGATGCGCCAATAGAAGATTTTAAGGATTACACGTAGTGGAGAACTTTTACCTTTTAGACACGCACGCAATTCTCTGGTTTTTGAGTGGCGACAAGCGGATTCCTCCCAAATCCAGAAAGATTATATCAGACCCAAATAATCGGTGCTTTATCAGTATGGCATCTTTATGGGAAATGGCGATTAAAGTAAAAATCGGTAAACTGGATTTGCTAGTAGATCTTAAAGAGTTTGTTCACCACCTTAAGAATTATAATATTGAAATTCTTCCCTTAGCATTTGAGCATATTTTGGAGACGATGGATCTTGAAGATCATCATAGAGACCCGTTTGATAGGATCATCTTAGCCCAGGCAAAATTTGAAAATATGACTATAATTTCAAAAGATGAAAACTTCTATAAATATACCCAAATTAAACTGATGTGGTAGATTATACAAGCGCTTTATTAAGGAGAGGGGAGTTTGTCTGCGGAAAAGATGTCACCTGGGTGTAGATGGCATCTATATCCATGGATGTACAGAAACAAGGCATTTATAATGTCGGCCAATACGGAAAGAATATCAAACAATATCCACCTTTGCGGGCTGACTTCCCCTCAAGGGGACAGAGGGGCGAGCGAAGGGCAGAACGAAAAATATATCGTTTCTATTGACAGGGTCGTCTGGCCATTGCAAATGGCCTCTTTGCAAGCTTTATCTGTTTACATCACCGAAAATAGAAGGGCGAAGTTGCAAACTTCGCCCAG
>JBBDSB010000181.1:3608-9015 GCA_040905205.1 Cyclobacteriaceae bacterium | reverse complement strand
AAAACAAATGGTTTTTTCTCCTTTTTGGATTGGTTTTTTTGATCATCATGCTAATAATAGGTATTGACATGTCGTCAAAAACCACGTTTCCAGGTTCAAAAAGTAATTTAAAAGAAAGAATTGAATCCAGGAAATGAGAATGTTTCTCCTTAGATTCTAATTTTCCTAAAAACTCAATATTCCCTTGCACCAACAAAAAATCGCTTTTCTGTTAGAAGCCCTGACCTTAGAAGAAATCCCTGCTGACATCAACCATCAAATTAAAGTGAAAAAAAACATGTTGGTAGGAAAGGGATTAGAATTGTTAAGCGCAGCCTATTCAGACCTAAATGGAATCAACGAACTGCCCTTATTGAATCATTTGAAAATAGATTTTAAAATTGGAAAAAATCTGTTTTTATATGATGATGCCCATCATTTTAACAGGTATCGATTGGCAACCTTGAAAGCGGAGATCTATCAGGTTTTTAATTTTACCTGGAAGACCAATTATCAGCGGTTATGCCGTGCCCATGAAAGAGAATGTTTACTTTCCGGTTTACAGGAGAGGGTTTGGAATGGGCCTCCCCTGGCATCCAAATGCTTTGGTATTTCGGAGGAACCGGGGGATTTGTCCGGAAATGGTGCTGCGGGATGGAAATTGAATGCCTATAATGATGTCCAATATGATCTGATTTCAAGATTGCAGGGCTTCCGCATGATTCGGATTCCTGCCTACGAAAACCTTCTGGTAAAGGGGTCCCTAAAAAGAATTGACCAATTGTTATTGCGCCCCGATGAAAACACCCTTTCCGCCATTGCCTCCTGGCTGAACAGGAAAATTATTTAGTGTGATACCAGTAATAATTTTTAAGCATTTCTGAAATTCAAGTGTTTCTAATACTTTATTATTACCGAAATAATCCAAATAATTCTCTTTCCACTTTTTCTAATACAAAGGAAAAATCTTCCCGGTTGTTTACAAAATCCATATCATTGACATCGATAACCAACAGTTTCCCCTCCTGGTAATGGCCTATCCATTCTTTGTAATGATTGTTCAGGCTTTTAAGATATGATATCTGGATGTTTCTTTCATATTGCCTTCCTCTTTTTTCAATTTGATCCACCAGCTTTGGAATATCGGCTTTGAGGTAAATCATTAAGTCGGGAGGGCGGATGTATTTTTCCATGGAATGGTATAATTCCAAATAATTTTTGTAATCCCTGTTGGAAATCAGTTCCGACTCATGAAGGTTGGCCGCAAAAATATGGGCATCTTCGTAGATGGTTCGGTCCTGAATGGTGGATTGTTCACTTGCCTGGATCCGCCTTAGCTGGTTAAACCTACTATGTAGGAAATATACCTGAAGATGGAAGGACCACCGGGGCATGTCGGCATAAAAATCAACTAAATATGGATTTTCTTCCACCGATTCAAATTCTGCCTTCCAGCCATAATGAGCAGCCAGTTTTTGGACCAGTGTGGTTTTCCCGCTTCCAATATTTCCAGCAATTGCAATGTGCATTTTTTTGGTTAAAGTTTGGATTTAAATCTTTCCGACACCACTTTTTCTTTTGTACCTGGTATATAACGGTAAAAGCCTTCCCCTGATTTCACTCCGATTGAACCGGAATTAACCATATTCACCAATAAAGGGCAGGGTGCATATTTGGAAGATCCGAATCCCTGATGAAGGACCTTGAGGATAGAAAGGCAAACATCGAGCCCAATATAATCTGCCAGTTCCAATGGTCCCATGGGATGTGCCATACCCAATTTCATGATCTTATCTATTGTTTCCACACCGGAAACTCCCTCATTTAAACTTATAATGGCTTCATTGATCATGGGCATCAAAATCCTGTTGGCAATAAATCCCGGATAATCTTTGACCAGGAGGGCAGATTTTCCGATGGATTCACTTATGGCCTTAATAATGTTGATTGTTTCAGCGGAAGTTTTAATACCGGAAATAATTTCTACTAAAGGCATTACCGGAACAGGGTTCATGAAATGCATGCCGATCACCTTGTCCGGTCTTTTGGTGCAGGCTGCCATTTTTCCAATAGAAATGGAAGAGGTATTGCTGGCAAGTATGCAGTTGGAAGGACAAAAAATGTCCAAATGCTCAAAAATGGCTGCCTTGGCATCAAAATCCTCTACAATTGCTTCCACCACCAAATCGGCGTTCTGTACACCCGCCTCCAAAACATTCATTGTTTTGATTCTTTTTAGTATTTCTGCTGCCGAACCTTGATCAAGAAGGCCTTTTTTCTGTTGGCGCTGCAGGTTTTTATCGATGGAGACCATGGCCGCATCCAGGGCTTGAATTTGGTTATCAATCAATTGAACGGAGTAGCCATGTTGGGAAAAAGTATGTGCGATACCACTTCCCATGGTTCCTGCACCTACGACTGCAATTTTTTTCATTTGGTAATAATTTAAGAATTAAACCTGTTTATGTGACGGAATAATTTTCGGGTTGGCCAAAAAATTGGCTAACCTTGTTTTTTTATTTGATTAAATATGATCTATATCGTGTAAATTCAAATTAATTTCTAATTTTAACGGTGATTTATTATCCTATTGGCAATTCCCCTTTACAGACCTAAACCTACTTATTAGTTGGCATTAATGGCCTGTTTATCCTTTCAAAAAGTAAAAATAGCATGAATCAGACAACCACCGAACAAGATCATCAATTAAAAAAGACTTTGGGGCCTTTTATGTTATGGGGATTGGGTGTGGGGTATGTGATATCAGGTAATTATTTTGGTTGGAATCTGGGATTAGCAGCCGGGGGTACCTGGGGGGCTGCCATAGCCATTTTTTTTATTATTATCATGTATGTAACCTTCACCTTTAGCTATACCGAAATGGCCTGTGCCATTCCCAGAGCAGGAGGCGCATTTTCGTATGCCGAAAGGGGGCTGGGCAAGCATTTGGGTTTTCTTGCAGGCATGTCCCAAAATATTGAATTTATTTTTGCCCCACCAGCCATTGCCTCCGCAATTGGGGCCTATTTTGGCATTTTCTTTCCTGAATGGAATATTTTATGGATAGGCATAGGCGCTTACCTTATCTTTACCGCATTGAATGTCATCGGTTTGCAGGTGGCAGCTACTTTCGAGTTATTGATTACCATAGTGGCCGTATTGGGACTATTGTTTTTCACCGGGGTGACACTTCCGGAATTCAAAGCGAACAACTTTCAGATCAATGGCTTCCATAATGGCTATATGGGTATTGTGGCAGCCATTCCTTTTGCAATCTGGTTTTTCCTGGCCATAGAAGGGGTCGCCAATGTGGCAGAAGAAACCATCCATCCACAGAAAAACATACTGAAAGGCTTTGGATTTGCCTTATTGACTTTGGTGATTTTATGTGTGTTGACTTTTATTTCTGCCGTTGGGGTAGGCGGCTGGGAGGCCATTGTCTATCCAGATGCTTCGGGGATCGCTTCAGATTCCCCTTTGCCTTTGGCCATGGGTATGGTGGTGGGGAATGATCATTTTTATTACCAGCTTTTGACCTTTATTGCGCTTTTTGGTTTGGTGGCCTCATTTAACGGAATCATTCTGGCTGCAGGCAGGACCACGTTTGAGTTTGGAAGGGTGGGTTATGCTCCCAAGGCCATAGGAAAGGTGAACAAAAGATTCAAAACACCGGCCAATGCCTTGTTCTTCAATATGTTCATCGGGATTATCGCTTTATTGACTGGGAAAACCGGTGAAATCATCACCATAGCTGTATTTGGGGCTCTAGGTCTTTATATATTATCCATGATCGCTTTTTTCTACCTTAGAAAAAAAGAACCGGAATTGGATAGACCTTTCAAAGTACCCTATTATCCGATATTTCCGGCAGTGGCGCTAGTAATAGCCAGTATTTCCATGATTGCCATGGTCATCTATAACTTCTTCCTTGCCTTGTTGTTTTTTGCCATGCTTTTAGGAGCCCACCTTTTTTTCAGCCTATTTATTTATAAAGCCAAACCATTATGAAACCTGAAAAAGTTGAAATCATCAGGGAGTTAAAAGCCAGTTCCTGCGAAAAAATAAAGTTGGCCATAGTGGATATAGATGGGGTGTTGCGTGGAAAAATTGTATCCCTGGATAAGTTTATTTCCATTCTTGAAGGTGACATGGGATTTTGTGCGGTGGTTTTTGGTTGGGATATGGAAGATAAATCCTATGATAATGTTGAAATTACCGGTTGGCATACGGGATATCCCGATTTTAAAGCCAGCGTAGATCTGGGCACTCAAAGGAAAATCCCCTGGGACCATGATATTCCGTTTTTCCTGGCTGATTTTAGCCAGGATAAAGACGGTGGAAATTTGGTTTGTCCCCGCACCTTATTAAAAACCATTCGTCAACAGGCGATTGATTCCGGTTTTATGCCTCAGTTTTCCCAGGAGTTTGAATGGTTCAATTTTGAAGTTACACCAGAGGCGTATGGTAAAGATACCATGGCATCCACCAAACCCATGACTCCGGGGATGTTTGGTTATTCCATCCTGAGGTCCTCTCTGAAAAGTGAATTTTTCAATGACCTTTTTGATCTGTGCCTTAAATTTGACATTCCCCTGGAAGGACTGCATACAGAGACAGGACCAGGGGTTTATGAAGCGGCGATCCAATACAGCGAAATTTTACTGGCTGCAGACAGGGCCGTACTGTTCAAGACAAGTGTAAAAGAAATTGCCTATAAGCATGGGCTAATGGCTACTTTTATGGCCAAATGGACAGAATCGCTGCCTGGTAACGGGGGACATGTGCACCAGAGCCTTTGGGATCTCAACCTGGAAAATAACCTTTTTCATGATGCCCATGAAAAATGGCAAATGAGTCCGTTGATGCGGCAGTATATCGCAGGCCAATTGCATTGTTTGCCGCACATATTGCCCATGTTTGCCCCTACCATTAACAGTTACAAAAGGCTGGTGGAAGGGGCTTGGGCGCCAACTACATTGACCTGGGCACTTGACAACAGGACCACTGCTTTGAGAATTCTTTCGGGCGGTAAAAAGTCTACCCGATTGGAGACCCGTGTGATAGGATCCGATGTGAACCCTTACCTGGCCATGGCGGCCTGTCTGGCTGCTGGATTATATGGCATCCATCATCAGATGGAATTGAAAACACCGGCCACTGTGGGTAATGGGTATAAAGACTATTCCAACGGTTCTATACCTACCTCTCTCAAAGAAGCCACGGAGGCCATGAAAAACAATGAGCTTTCCCATTCCCTTTTTGGAGAAGCCTTTGTCAACCATTTCTGCAAAACCCGGGAATGGGAATGCAGGGAATTCGATTCCAAAGTCACCGATTGGGAAAGAAAAAGGTATTTTGAAATCATTTAATTTTCACAAAATTCAGTTCCCTATTTTATTAAACTAATTCCATGGATATTCACCAAAAA
>JBBDSB010000181.1:0-3508 GCA_040905205.1 Cyclobacteriaceae bacterium | reverse complement strand
CACAAAATTCAGTTCCCTATTTTATTAAACTAATTCCATGGATATTCACCAAAAACTCAATTTTAATTTCCCGACAGCCATCAGATTTGGCCTTGGGGTGATCACCGAATTGGCCGATTATTTAAAATACCATCAGTTGGGTAAACCCCTATTGGTTACCGACCCCACCGTTCGTGAATTGGATTTTTTTAAAAAAATCATGGCACAACTTTCCCAAAGAGGGATTTCCGTAGCCGTTTTTTCTGATGTCCATAAAAACCCCATTAAATCCGATGTGCTCAGTGGTAAAGCGCAATACCAATCCACCGAAAGGGATTGCATCATTGGTATAGGAGGTGGGGTCGCTTTAGATGTTTCAAGAGCCATCGCTTTAAGTATTAATCACCATCGAGATTTATTTGATTATGATGATTTGATTGGAGGTGATCAATATGTAACGGCACCTATCCCGCATTTTATTGCCATCCCTACCACTGCGGGTACAGGAAGTGAGGTAGGTAGAAGTGCCATCATTTCAGAAGATGAGAGCAAGAAAAAAAGGATTTTATTTGCACCCTCACTCATGGCAAAAATTGTATTTGCCGACCCACAGCTGACCATGGATTTGCCTGCATTTGTTACCGCGGCCACAGGCATGGATGCTTTCACCCATAATATTGAAGCCTATTTATCTAAGAATTGGCATCCCATGTGCAGCGGGATAGCACTGGAGGGGATCAAATTGATTGGGGAGTCCTTAGAAACGGCAACGCTAAAGCCTGACCTTGTATCAAGAAGCAAAATGTTGATGGCTTCCATGATGGGAGCGGTAGCATTTCAAAAAGGACTGGGCATCGTGCATAGCTTGGCCCATCCATTATCCAGTTTGCTGGATACCCACCATGGCTTGGCCAATGCCGTGAATTTACCTTATGGTTTGGCATTCAATTTTGAAGGATTTGAGGATAAATATGACCAAATGGCCATCATGTTGGGTAGGAAAAATGGGGAAGGTCATCAATTGGTTACCTTCGTTAAAGAATTAAATCAAAAACTGGGATTACCTGGCCAGTTATCTTCAATAGGTGTAAAGGAGGAACACATTGATACTTTGTCAAAATTGGCCGCTTCCGATTTTTGCCATCCCAATAACCCTAAACCGGTTACTGAGGCGGATTTTAATTCCATTTATAAAAGCGCCCTCTAAGCCATGTTAAAAATTGGAATCAGTGCCTGTTTTATGTATCCAGACCCCACCAGGGTCGTTTTTGGTCCTAAAAACCTGAGTTATATTGAAAATGACATGGCGGGTTATGTGACCCAGGAAGGCATATTGCCTGTTTTGATCCCTGATGTACCCGCATACAGGTTGGAACCAATATTATCTGAAATGCATGGTTTTGTTTTTCAGGGCGGTACTGACCTGGCTCCTGAAATGTACGGAGAGCAGCCCATTGTTGCAGGAAAATGGCTGGGTGATATATATAGGGATGAATATGAACTTAAGATCCTGGATTTTGCTATTAAAAATAAAAAACCGGTTTTTGCCATATGCAGAGGAATTCAGCTTTTAAATGTTTATTTTGGTGGAAGTTTGTACCAGGATATTGCCACCCAAAATCCCTTGGCTATCAAGCACAGGGATGCGGACAGGTACGATAGTTTAAGCCACCAACTGTTATTTGAAAAAGGTAAAATTCTGGAAAGAATATATTCAAATAAAGGCATGGAAAGGGTCAATTCGGTCCACCATCAAGCCATAAAAAATCTGGGAAAAGGGTTGGAAGTGTTGGCCAGATGCAAGGAGGATGGACTTATAGAGGCAGTAGGATATCAGGGAGCACTTGAAGGAAAAGTCATTGGCGTTCAGTGGCACCCTGAATTTTCAGTAAATAGGGGAGTACCTTTTTTGGACCCCATGATACTTTATCAGTTATTTATCGATCAAGTTAAATTAGAAATCAAATGAAGGTAATCAATCCTGCAAATGGGTCCATTGTCAAGGAATTGAGGGAAGATGATTCAATTTCAGTGGCCAGAAAAATAGAGCAATTAAAAAGGGGACAAATCCAATGGAAAGAAAAACCTGTGGCTGAAAGGTTGGCATGCATTAGCCGGTTTGGTAAATTGGTTCAGAAACATTTGGATGAATTGGCGCTGATTTTGACCAGTGAAACAGGCAAACCCATTCAGCAGGCCTTTAATGAAATCAAAGGTGCCCACAACAGGATTGTCCATTTGGAAAATAATGCGGAGAAATGGCTATCCAGCGAACCTGTTTCAGCGGAGGGATTGACCCGGGAAGAAATCATCTTTGAACCCTTGGGTGTGATTGCCAATATAACGGCTTGGAATTTTCCCTATAATGTGGGGTACAATGTATTTTTATATGCCTTGGTGGCAGGCAATGCCGTGGCCTACAAGCCTTCTGAATATGCCTCCCTTACCGGGCTAAAAATCAGGGACCTTCTTTGGCAAGCGGGTGTTCCCCAGGATGTTTTTGATTGTTTTATTGGAAAAGGGGAGGTCGGTGAGCTGCTCCTTGAGGCTGATCTCGACGGTTACTTTTTTACGGGATCCTATAAGACCGGCAAGCACATTGCCCAACAAGTGGCTTCTAAATTGGTCCCTGTTCAACTGGAATTGGGAGGAAAAGACCCCCTTTATGTCATGGAGGATGTTAAAGATGTAAAACAGGCTGCCATTAATGCCGCAGAGGGTGCGTTTTATAATAATGGGCAAAGCTGTTGTGCCGTGGAGCGGATTTATGTACATGAAAAAATTTATGAAGCGTTTATTTCCTTTTTTATAAATGAAGTATCTGCCTATATAATCGGTGATCCATTGTCTAAAGAAACTTTCATCGGACCATTGACCAGGAAGGAACAAGTGGAATTTATCTTAAACCAGGTTGATGAAGCGGTAGCTAAAGGGGCCCAACTAAAAATAGGTGGGGAAAGATGGGGAACCGGGGATGGCTATTATTTAAGTCCCACAGTGCTGACAGAAGTTCAAAATGATATGTCTATCATGAAAGAAGAATCATTTGGTCCGGTGATTGGCATTCAAAAGGTGGCCAGTGATGAGGAAGCTTTAAATCTGATGAAGGATACCGAATATGGACTTACCGCTGCGGTTTTTTCAAACAATGAAGAAAGGGCAAAAAAAATACTGAGACAATTGCCTACCGGAACAGCCTATTGGAACTGCTGTGACCGGGTAAGCCCTAATTTGCCATGGACGGGTCGAAAAAATTCTGGGCTTGGGGTCACATTATCCTATTTGGGCATCAGGGCATTTACCCAGCCCAAATCCTACCATTTAAGGGAGGGATAGATTTTGACATAATTGTCATTTTTTGATTTAAATTATTATTAAATTTTGCCTCAAATGATTATAATTATTTAAAGGTTTATTTTTTTATTAAAAGTTTTCTTTTTACAAATTTGCAGAATATTAAAATATAAATTTAAGAATGTTTATATTTAAAATTAAGCAGTAGGGTATGGATGTATTTCCAGTTTTCATG
>JBBDSB010000180.1:0-1502 GCA_040905205.1 Cyclobacteriaceae bacterium | reverse complement strand
TGATTACATTGTCAAGCCATTTGAGGGGTTGGAACTATTAAAAACCGTAGAAATGAGAATCAGGAAATACAGACAATTAAAATCCATTATAGGGATTGCTCACCAAAATTTTTAAACTTTTTCTTTTTCACACAGACCTGGGATCAATATCACATGACATGATGACGATCATGATAATTTGCTGGTCAAATCATTTTACCTGACCTCCAAAATCAGGATATTTTCATGGGTAAAGTCGCACCTAACAGTACACCATTAAAGGTTTTCCGGATCAAAGAAACCTTTACAGAAAATCAAGACCGGAGGTGAGTGACCCAGTTTCAAAGCCGTCATATTATTGTGACTGATATATATGGTAAAATTAGCAGATAATGCATTGTTGGTGCTTAAGGAACGCTATCTCCTGAAAGGAACCAACGGAACACATGATGAAACACCGGAAGAAATGTTTCGACGTGTGGCAACGGAAGTGGCAGAAGCAGAAAGAAAATGGGGAGGGGAAAAGGAAGTTAAGAATTGGTCGGAATCCTTTTTCGAAATAATGAAAAGGCTGGTATTTCTTCCCAATTCGCCCACCCTTATGAATGCCGGTACAGAGGCAGGACAGTTAAGCGCCTGTTTTGTGCTCCCTGTGGAAGACAGTCTCGAGGACATTTTTTATACTTTAAAACAAGCGGCATTAATCCAACAGAAAGGAGGTGGTACCGGGTTTAATTTCTCTCATCTCCGCCCAAAAGGCGACCCGGTATGTACTTCGGGGGGCTATTCCTCCGGGCCTGTATCTTTTATAAAAATCTTCAATGCTGTCACAGCACATGTGAAACAGGGAGGTAAGCGCCGGGGGGCCAATATGGGCATCCTTAATGTAAACCATCCGGATATTGAAGAATTTATTGCTGCTAAAAGGGAAAAAAATACCTTGCAAAACTTCAATATTTCCGTGGGAATCTCCGATGCATTTATGAAGTCGGTATACGGAAATGATTCATGGGATCTGATACATCCAAACAACAGAAAAGTGATAAAGACCCTTGACTCCGGAAAATTATGGAATCAAATCGTGCAAAACGCCTGGCTTCATGGAGATCCGGGACTGATCTTTTTAGGCACCATCAATGCCAATAACCCCACCCCAACCTTAGGTGAAATTGAAGCGACGAATCCATGCGGTGAGGTACCCTTGATGCCATATGAATCCTGCAGCCTTGGATCTATCAATCTATCCAAATTGACAAATGGGAAAAATGGGGTAACATCCGTTGATTGGATGGGCTTGGAAAAGATAATAAACATCGCCATCCGTTTTTTGGACGATGTGATAGAGGTGAACAAATATCCTGATCCGGAAATCAAAAAAACAACATTGGAGAACAGAAAAATAGGGCTGGGAGTCATGGGATGGGCTGAAATGCTGATCAAACTGGGGATTCAATATGACACGGAAGAAGCGGTGGAGCTGGCTTCCCGGCTGATGCGGTTTATTCAGGAAAAAAGTAAAGCTA
>JBBDSB010000179.1:0-1503 GCA_040905205.1 Cyclobacteriaceae bacterium | reverse complement strand
CAAAGCCAAAGGCAGCCCCATACACCAGTAACATTCCTATTTCCATAAATCCAACCCCTCCATTATGTCCCAAAGTACCTGGTTGAACCATAAGGAAGAAATCGATCCAATGACCCAATATAAGTAGTGTACAAACCAACTTAAGAAATATGTTGTGACGTTTTGCATCTCTGGTCATTAAAACAAGGAAAGGCAAAGCAAAGTTTAAAGCTATGTTTACAATTATATACGGTCCATACACATCACTGGCAAGTCGCTCGACAAAATAGACAGATTCCTCTGGAATATTGGCATAATAAATCAATAGAAACTGGGAAAACCATATATAAGTCCAAAAGATAGAAAAGGCAAAAACAAATTTACCCAGGTCATGGATATGATTTTGATTGACCATTTCCAAATATCCCTGATCCTTTAAAAAAATGGTGACCAGGGTAATGGCCGCTAACCCGGCAACAAACCAGGATGCAAATACATACCACCCAAATAGCGTGGAAAACCAATGGACGTCAACAGACATTACCCAATCCCAAGCACTAATAGAAGAAGAAACCGCAAAGAAAACCAAGAATATCGCCGACCATTTTCTGATGGTATACCAATATTGAGTCCCCCCCTTGATGTCTTCTTCATATGACAGGTTTTTTAACTTATTGAAAAAGAAAACCCAAAACCCGAAGAAAATTACCATCCTGGCAATATAAAAAACAGGAAAAGTCCCTTTTTCCAATGGCCAGTAAAAAAAGGTGCCTTTTCCATCGATGATCCTGTCATAGTCCGGATCATCCAAATCATAGATATTGGCATGGGTCCAGTGAAAAAGATCATGCCCTGCAATAAAATAGGTAACGATCATCAAGACTGCCCCAATAGGAAGCCAATAGCCGAAAGAAATCATGATCCGCAAAAGAGCAGTAGACCACCCAGCCTGGGCAGCATATTGAATGGCAAAAAAGAATACCCCTATAATGGCAATCCCGGTAAAATATACATTGTTAATCCAAATGTTGGCAAATAACCTTTTGCTCCAATGAAAGACATGGCCACTCTCCTCTCCATGTCCATGTCCACCAAAAATTCCCAAAATGATTCCTAAGACCAACAATCCCGCACCAATGGCTCCCAAGGTAAAAAGGACTTTCTTTACCCCAGGGGTAAATGCAAATTTCTGATCCAAATTATAATTTGTCGCGTGTGCCATTATTGTTGTTGAATTTCTTGTTTAACATAGTGAACGATTTTCCACCTTCTCTCTATGGAAATTTGAGAACCATGGGCACCCATTCTTCCTTTACCATGGGTGATGACATGAAAAATATGACCTTCAGATAGATTGATATAAGCACCACCTTTAAGGTTGGCCACACCACCAATTCTTACTCCTGCCAATCCATCGCCTTCACCTGCCACTCCATGACAAGGGCTACAATACTGTACGTACAATTGTTGTCCTTCTGCAATCACCTCATCTGAAAGTTCAATAGGATTTTCAACCAAAGCAGC
>JBBDSB010000178.1:0-9048 GCA_040905205.1 Cyclobacteriaceae bacterium | reverse complement strand
TTAATAAGTTCAAATTTCATTTTGGGCTATAAGCAAGAATTTATTTCAACTCCAGGGCTTCCGTATCCACATAATCTTCACCACGGATATTCACAAAAACATCCACTAATTCTTTTAACTTTTCCGGTTTTTCCTGCGCCAAATTCTTTTGTTGCCCCTTATCCTGGGATAAATCATACAACTGGAATTCATCATCATTTCCCAGCTCAATATTGACTTTTTTGTTCAGGGCAGGCCCCTCATAGGGAGGAATCATGATCCAATTCTGGTGTCTCAGGGCCGTTCGGGTAGTCGCCTCCAAAACCAGGGTTTCCCGGCCATCCTGGCTTTCACCCATAAATACAGGTAAAAGGTCCTGTCCGTCTTCACTTCTTTCCTCACTGCCCACCAAACTGGCCAGGGAAGACAACAAATCAATTTGGCTTACCAGGGCATCAGAAGTCCCTGCATGGATCTTTCCTTTCCAGTAAGTCATAAAAGGCACCCGGGTACCTGCTTCAAAAAGGCTGTATTTTCCTCCTCTAAAGGGTCCCCAGGGAGTGTGCTCTCCTAATTTTTCCACCGCCTCATCATAATAGCCATCATTAAGTACTGGGCCGTTATCACTGGTAAAAATAATAAGGGTATTTTCCATTAATCCCTCTTCTTCCATGGTTTTCATGAATTCCCCGATACACCAATCTGCTTCTAAAATCACGTCACCTCTAGGTCCCATACCTGATTTGCCTTCAAATCTGGGGTGGGGTGTTCGTGGAACATGGGGTTGTTGAAGGGCATAATAAAGGAAAAAGGGTTCATCTTTGGAGTTCCTTAAGTAGGTCTGGGTCTTTTCCAAAAAATGGTCGGCCATGTCCTCATCCACCCATTTGGCATTTTCTCCTCCTTTCATGTATCCTATTCTGGGAATGCCATTTACGATGCTGCTGTTATGACCATGGTGCCATTTCATCTTCAACAATTCCGGGTTATCTTTCCCTGTTGGTTCACCTTCGAAGTTATTTTGGTAATCCACCAAAATAGGATCGTCGGGCTCCAGGCCCTCCACCACGCCATTTTCAAGGTAAACGGTGGGCACCCTGTCCTGGGTGGCCGCCATGATGTAAGAATAATCAAAACCTACCTCATTGGGTCCGGGACTTACCCTTTCATTCCAATCCACATTACCATCTCCCAATCCCAGATGCCACTTACCTATAACAGCCGTATGGTATCCTTCCTTTTTAAGCATTTTGGGAATGGTCAATTGGTCGGTTCCAATCAAAAGCGGCGCTGTGCCTGACAGGATTTTGGCATTTTCATTCCTCCAGGGGTACATGCCTGTCAATAAGGCATACCGGCTTGGGCTACAGGTGGCTGAGGAAGCATAGCCATTGGTGAATCTGATGCCACCTGCCGCTATTTTATCCATATGGGGTGTTTGTAATTCCCCAGTCCCATAAGCACTGACATCTCCGTAACCCAGGTCATCCATATAAATGATGACTATATTTGGTTGGGAATGGTCGGTTGTTGATTTTTCAGTTGACTTGTTTTGACATTGGGTAAATAAAAAGGTTATAGTGAGGCAAAAAGCCAACAAAATTCCGTTATTCTTATTCTTTATTTTGAGCATAAGTTGATTATAGTTTTACCGTCAATTTTTCAATTTCATTTTTTGCCATCTCAATGCCGGTGATAACCCTTTCCATCCCGGTTTCTGCCTCTTGTATTTTAAGGGTATATGTTCCTTTTTCGAAAACTTTGGGACGGAAACTCTTACCTCTTACTCTCAAAGAATACTCGATTTCCCCTGTTTGCTCATTTATCACCTGTACCACAGGATTTTGCACCGCTTTCAAATCCAGTATGGGAAGAAACCCTGCGGTTTTTCTGCCATAATTATCCTCCTGAGAAATGGTAATGGGCCATCCCTTATATTGGCCAAATGGGTTTCTTTCGGGATCTACAAACCTGGGCCAGCATTCCAGTTTCATGGTTCGTTCATTTTTATCAAAAGTCACCATGGCATAGCCAGTTGCCCTATCGTAAATAAGGGAAGGTTTTTGACCCGTCTTACGGGGATTGGCCACGGCATGAACTGTCATTTTATTTCCGAAACCATCATGAAAGTTGCCGGTGTAAGGAGGTTGACCTTCCAAAGCCTGGTGATTCGGACTTATTGGAGGCCACCAACGCCTGGGAAAAAGATTGTTTAATGCTGGTCCGGCAAAACCAAATCCGGCATCTCCGAATTCTTCCACGCCATATTGAACTACCGAACCCAAATGTTGATCCCCGGCAAGGTGCAGGGCAAAACCTTTTCTGATCACCTTTAATGCCTCATCTCTTCCCTTTTGAGGCCAACCATTGGAATCCATGTCTGAGGTTGGCGCATCCCCTTGAACGTATTCTCCGGGGTTGGGGATGGGTAGTTTGGGTACGATACTGTCAATAATGCTGCCTTCCGGAAGGGTTGCCACGGTGCAAAAATTGGTTTGCGATAACACGGCTTTCATCTCTGCCCCTTTGCTCCAATCCGAAGACCAATGTTCCAGAAATTCAAGCTGCCTATCTCCCAATAGTTGCGCATCCACGTCGTAATGTGCTTTTATATCAAACTCCGGATTCTGAATGAAGCCATTTAGCACTTTGGCCTCATCTGGCAATGCATTTTTCGGGGCAGATTTAAATTTCCGGTCTTCTAGGATCGCAAAGCTGATTCCGCCATAAACCCAATCGGTATAATAAGTGGTGATCCCTTGTTTTACCGGCCTAGGGTCGTAGGGGCCTGGTAAATGGCCTGTCTGGGTCAGTTGTACCATATTTACCCACTCCGGAGGCATCTTGTAACCACCCTGATCTTGCGCAACGTAACCCCATCCTTCATCTGTAGGGGCATTTTTACCGGCTTCTCCCCATACATTACCATGGTAAACATCATGGTCATCGGGAATAAAGGCAGCGGGGATATTTCTGAAAATTTCCCGATAAGACCAACCAAACATGTACCATTTCCTTAAATAATCCAAACTGGATTTTTCCAAGGGGGAAGTTTGGATTCCAAAGCCTCCGGTGCTTTCATAGAATTGATCCCCAAGAAAGACAGCCAGGTCTGGTTGATGCTTGAGCGAATGAACACTTACTTCCGTATCGGGAAATCCATAATCTGCATTGCAACTGAAAACAGCCAACTTGACTTTTTCTGTTGCTTTGGGCTCTTCCGCAATGGATCCCTCATAATAATATTCATAAATCCCATCTTTAAGTGGTAATTCCAATTTGACCCGGTAGGCCACTTTTTCTTCCCTATTCCAGTTATCTACCTTAAATTGAACCACCCTTCCCATGAGGTCAGGACTGCCTTCCTGTAAATTAGCCCATCCGGCCCCTTTGGCAATTTGTAAGCTTACTTTCAGGTTATCGATTTTTTCAACGGGAGCCAATTGTGCTCCCATTTTTAAAATGCCACCATGTAAGGTATAATAGGCAAAACAAATCGGTCCGAAAACCTGATCCCTGCTTTGACCGATTTTATCACCACTGACCATCCAGTTGGAAAAAGCGACTGCAGGTTTCTCACCACCTTCGGGTACATCAGGAAAATGCGAAACCAGGGCTAAATTTCCGGTGATGTCCTGATTGGATATATTACCCAAGCTCAAGGCGGCAACTGCCTTGTCATTATCTTGCTCAAAAACACTTAGGCGCAGTTCATATTGTTTGTCAAGGGCGGCTGCTTCAAGTTGTAAGGTATATTGTCCAGTCAGGGATATTTTACCTTGGCTATTTTCTGCTCCGATAAAAAGGTGACCTGCTCCATTGATTCCACAATCAATGCCTTCACCAAAAACAGCTGCAGACCTGTAATCAGAAAATTTTCCTTTGGCGCCTAGTCTAAATCCGATATAGGCTTCCTGCTTACCCATGGCCTCCTGGTTCAGCCATTCCAGGGTAACCCTGGTTTGAAAATTTTCTCCTTTATCCTCAATTTGTTGGGTGAGGCTATGGAGGGTCCTGTTTTTATCGCTGACAACACAAACAGCTTTTCCATTCCTGATTTCCCAATCCTGTAGCCTGTTTCCCCAATATTCCGGACCTACCCAAAGCATGTCCGGCCACTTGTCCCAATCACTTTCAAAAATTGCTGCTTTCGAATATTTGAATGCCCGGGAATCAGGTTTAAGATTTTGGGATCCCCCGATTAGCCAATGAGGCGTAACGGAACCCAATGCGATTGCTTTTACTGCATGTCTTCTTTTCATGTTTTTTTATTCAGCCAATTTTGGATTAATGTTGGTTTCAGATTCGGGAATGGGCCATTGGTCATCTATGCCCGGTCTAAATTCCTTAGAAGTGACATACCACCTTGATTGAGGATCCAATTTAATGGAAGTAGTGGGATACCGTTGGGAATCAGGAAAAGGAGCACCCCAAAAATCGCCATTTAAAACTTCATCCCCGATTTCCCACCTGAAAATATCCCACAACCGGGTTCCTTCAAATGCCAGTTCTATTCTTCTCTCCCGTCTTAAAATCTCCCGAAGTGCATCCGGATCCATTTCTGTTATGGGCGGCAGATCCACAGAAGCCCTTCCCCTCACCTGGTTGATCGTCTGATCCAATAAATCCTGGGTAATGGGATTCCCAGCTTCAAGCTCTGCCTCCAGATAGCTGAGCAAGACTTCTGCATACCTTATGATGGGAATGTTTCCTCCATAATCATTGCGCAGGTTGCCACTAAAAGATTCATCAAAGTATTTCCTAAAACCGAATCCAGTACGGGTAGCTTGTTTTGAATAGGTTAGCTGATCCACCGATTGGGTAGAATCGGGGTGGCATACATATCTTCTGCCCTGAAATGTAGATTCATTCCAGATGAAGGTGTCCTTAAAGCGCTGGTCTCTGTTGGCTCCCATATCCTCCTGAATAAATTTTGGATCATCATAAGAAAAGGGGGTCCCATCATCAAAGCCATATTCTTCTGCCAGGCTACCCAGTGGATTGATAATATGCCAACCACTGGAAGCAGCAGGAAAAGCATGTTGTGGCATGGCATTGGGTGCCAATCCGGACAAAAATTGTACACTGAAGATATTTTCGCTACTGTTTTCATTTTCAGTAGTAAAAAGCGGTCCGTATTCCGAGTCGATGATATTATCTCCATAATTAATAATTTGCTGGTATACTGCTGAGGCTTCTGCAAACCTTTTTTCGGAGAGGTATAATCGACCCAAAAAAGCCAGAGCTGCCTGTTTGCTAGCCCTTCCTATTTCAGAAGCAGGAACATCGGAAAACCTGGGCAATCCATTGACTGCATCCGTTAATTCCTGTATCACGAAATCAACAATTACTGATTTACTAGACTTTTCCACATTGTTGGCCTCATCCGGTGACAGGGTATTGGTAACCAAGGGCACATCCCCCCAAAACTGGGACAGGTAAAAATACTGAGTGGCCCTTAGAAACCTGGCTTCACTTTTCATTCTCTGCCTCTTTTCCTCAGGCATATTTACGTTATCAATATTTTCAAGAAAATCATTGGTAATGGCAATCCTTCTGTAGGATCCCTGCCAATAGCCGTTCACCACATTATTATTTGGCAGCAATGTTCCATCTGTCAACCTGTTATAGGTAGAATTGTCTCCTCGTCTGTCGTAGGAATTATCGGTAGCAAATTCCAAAAAAACAATGCCACAGTAAGTCCACCAATCGGATGGAACAACCTGTGTTCCATAATTGATATTTCCCCTATACATACCAGTCAAGGCAATCAAAGCATTGGATTCTGAATTCCAAAATGTTCCACTGGCAAATGCATCAGTGGGAAATTGTTCCAGTTTTTCATCACAGGAAATACCCGAAAGCAGCAAAAAACAGGCTATCAATGTCTTATATATCATTTTCATAAGAATATTCCTTTTTAATATTTGAAATCTTTTCATTTAGAATCTGGCATTTATACCTAAGGTATAGGTGGCCAATATGGGATAATAGGCGCCTCCGGTGTTGATTTCCGGATCCC
This sequence comes from Cyclobacteriaceae bacterium, assembly GCA_040905205.1. Classification (GTDB taxonomy): domain Bacteria; phylum Bacteroidota; class Bacteroidia; order Cytophagales; family Cyclobacteriaceae; genus Cyclobacterium. Next base: position 3,047 of record JBBDSB010000178.1, on the reverse strand, counting down.
ACCCATCTGCATAGGAGGTGAAAGAAAGCACATTTTCTCCACTTAAATACAGCCTTAGGTTTTGTAGGCCTATCCTTTCCAGGATGGATGGGTTGAGACTGTATCCCAGTTGCAGGTTTTTGACCCTCAGGTAGGAAGCATTGACCACCCAAAAATCAGAAATGACTGTATTGGGCGTTCCACTGTTGGTGATCACCTCCAATCGGGGATATGCCGGATACCTTTCAGGAGATTCGGGATTAAATCTTCCATCCATCTGCCATTTTTGAATATTTCCCAGGTTAAAAAATGCCCATCCGGCATAGTTGTTCAAAAATCCATCTACCCCGGAAACTCCTTGTAAAAAGATGGATAAGTCAAAACCTTTGTATTTAGTTCCAAAATTTAAACCATAAGTATACTTAGGAATTCTGCTTCCTAAAAATGTCCTGTCATAGGTTGGGTCTACCCTTCCGTCAGGTACGCCATCGGGCCCACTGATATCTTTATAACGGATATCACCCGGTTGAGGATTGGGGGTTATGGCAGATTGAGCTGGCCAGCCGGCAATATCTTCTTCATCCAAAAATACTCCGTCGGATTCATAGCCATAATACATTTCCATTGGAAATCCCAAAAACAATGTAGATCCATTTCCTACCATTCCATTGGGTTGTTCCACATTTCCCAAACCTAAAGTAACTACCTCGTTATTGATGATGGAAAAATTTCCGTTAATGGAATATTGAAAGTCATTCATTTGGTTTCGATAGCCAAAATCAAATTCCCATCCCGTATTTCTGGCCGCGCCGGTATTGATCTCTCCAATTCCCACTCCTAAAATAGATGAAACGCTGGCCGTAGGTTGAAATAGAATATCGGTTGTATTACGGTTGAAATAGGTGAAATTGAAGTTTATTTTACCGTCTAAGAAACTTGTTTCCCCTCCAAAATCCAAAGTTTCAGTAGACTCCCACTTGATATTGGCATCCCTGTAATCGGAATAAGCTGCCCCCGTGGAAATACTTCCTCCAAATGGGTAATTTCTTCCTGAATTAAGGACGGTCTGGTAAGGGTAGTTTCCAATATTTTGATTTCCCAATATACCCCAGGATGCTTTTAATTTAAAATCTGATAGCCAATTCCAGTTATCCAGAAACCCTTCATCAGAAATCCTCCAACCAAATGCCATGGATGGAAAAAGGGCATACTTATTATTTTCAGGAAACCTGGATGATCCGTCATACCTTAAGGTAGTTTCAAACAGATATTTTTCGGCATGATTGAATTTCACCCGGGATATAAGGGATTGAATGGCCCATTCCTCATCAAATCCACCAACTCTTTGATTATCTGCCCCTCCCATACCGATTACCGTGTAATCATTGCTGGGGAAATCTTGTCTGTACCCATTGAAATAGGTGTTGATTTGATTTTCAAAGGTATACCCCAATAAAAAATCCAAATTGTTTTTATTGAAACTTTTGGAATATTCTCCGATAAATTGGGCGGTTTTGAAAATTTCCTTATTGCTGAATTGGTCGAGGTAGGATTGGCCATGAAAAACATCATCATTTAACCTTTGTGAGGCCAAATAGGAACGCTGTTCCAATAAAAACGAGTTATAGCCCCCTATCGCTGAAAAAACCAGCCCTTCCATCGGTGTCCAATCCAATTTCATATTGATACCGGTCCGTGTTCTGGGATTGGTCAAATAGGAGTCAGATTGCAACCAGGAAACGGGGGTTCCACCACTTTCAGGACCTATCCCAAAATCACCGTTTGAGGCTTGTCCCAAATACACTGCCGGATACCTGATGGCGTTTTGTATCAACTGATTATTGAGGTCACCTCCTTTGTTGGCTGTGGCTTGAGGCTCGTTTCTTTCTTCTATGGATCCAAAAAGCCGGGTAGTTAACTTCACCTTTTCCCCTAATTTATTTTCAAGGTTCAACCTTAAATTATACCGGTCATATTGGTTTTTTGGAACAATGCCCTCCTGACTTAAAATCCCACCCGAAAGAAAATATTTATTATTTTCATCACCTCCATTCAAGGTAAGGGTATGGCCGGTTTGGATGCCATCTCCTGCAAACACATGATCCAAAAACCGGGTATTCGGGTAATTATCCGGGTCGGATTGAGACCTGTAATTTTCTATATCCTCCTCGGTAAAGCTATTGCTACCCGAGGCTATATTATACATGGCCGCATAATCCCAGGAGTCCACAAATTGAGGCAACTGGGTAGGTTCATTAAATCCAACATAGCCGTTATAACTTACGGTCATTTTTTTGTCAGATCCGCTTTTAGTTGTTACCAAAATAACCCCATTGGCAGCCCTGGCACCATAAATCGCAGCAGAGGAGGCATCCTTTAAAACTGAAATGGATTGCACATCATCAGGGTTGATATCATTCATGTTTCCTGGTATTCCATCTATTAGGATCAGCGCGTTCGGTGTGGCACCAAAGGAACCAACCCCCCTGATCCTGATATTACCTCCGCTTTCACCAGGTCTGCCGGATCTTTGGATTACTGTTACTCCGGGCATCTGACCTGTTATCGCTTGAGAAAGTTGCTGGACAGGGCGATTTTCAATATTCTCACTGGTAATCTGTGAAACAGATCCAATTACATTGACCTTTTTCTGGGTACCATATCCAACCACGACCACTTCATCCAAAGAAGACTGGTCCTCTTCCAGGGTAATGGTGAAGGAGGTCTGGTTTTCAATGGTAACCCGCTGGGATTGATAACCGATAAATGAGATCAACAGAACGGCCCCATCCGGTACATCCAGGGAAAAATTGCCCTCTAAGTCCGTAGCGGTCCCCGTGTTCGTACCTTCCACCAGGACCGTCGCTCCCGGGATGGGCTGGCCATTGGCATCGATAACCGTGCCGGTAACTTCTATACGTTCTAAGATATCCTCGTAAAATTTGAACGGCTGTGCCGACTCATTGGCTAAGAGCGTACTCAGAAACAAACATTGCAGGATGGTGACAAATAACAGGTTTTTGGCTACCATACTGGTAAAATTTAGTATTTTTCTTTTCATAATTTTT
>JBBDSB010000177.1:5429-9079 GCA_040905205.1 Cyclobacteriaceae bacterium | reverse complement strand
TGGATATTCCCTGGAATCCGGCAGTTTTGGAACAGCGCATTGCCCGGATTTACAGAATAGGCCAAAAAAAGAAGGTAAATATTATCAATCTCATCGCCAACGGCACTATCGAACACAAGATGTTGGATGTCCTGAGTTTCAAAACCTCTATGGCTGAGGGCGTACTCGATGGGGGAGATGACACCATCATGCTACAGGAGGACCGGTTCAAGAAGTTTATGCAAAGCGTGGAAACCATGGTGGACGATCCGGCACCGGAACCTGTGGCGGCCGATGAACCAGAAGAATCAGAGGACATTAACTCTACATACCAAAAAGCAGCCGGTACCAGTGAAAACCTGGGTTTTGATGGCAAACAAATGGGCTTGTTCGATGATAAAGACCCTGAAAAATCACCATCCCAACCCCCACTTCCCCAAAGGGAACCACAGCCTCAAAAAAATGACGGGGCAAACACCGATTGGCTCAAACAAATGGCAGCGGCTTTTGCCAACCCCCAAATGGCCAACCAATTGGCAAAGACCTTTACCGAGAAAAACCACCAAACCGGGGAGACCTATTTTAAGATCCCTGTGGAAAACGAAAAGGTAGTGGAGAACGTGCTCAACAGTTTAGGACAATTGTTCAAAGCAATGGATTTGGGCAAAGGGAAGGATTAAGAATAACGTCATCGAACCCCTCTTTTTAAGTAGGAATATACAGGCTTCAATGAATTTATCATCTATATAAAATGAATAAGGATACATACCAAGAGTGAGGCAACATAAGATCTCTAAATAATGAAATTAAAGGCCTATCCATTACCTTTCCACCACCTTGATCATAGTACCTGCCTTTAAAGATTCATTCAGGTCCATCCCGTTTAGAATGGCAAGTTCTTCCAGGCGATCGTCGGGAATTTTATGAGATTTTAGGGCCTGTTGCAGGGTCATTGTTTTGCTTAGTGTTTTGATCCTCACTTTTTCGGCCTCACGGTTCAGCTTCTCCGACTGCTTCAGCTCCTTAAAATTGCGCATGGTAGCCAAGAATGCAGGTTGATAATTCTCGAAATTTGAAATGTCCGCAATGCCCATGATCTGGTAAATGTTTTCCCCGAATTGAATCAGGTAAGCTTGCAGACGGATGGTGGCATTTTCCTGCTTTTGCTCGGCCACCAGGCTCAGGGCTTTGAGGCCATGATTGGTTTCTTCGCTGGAAGTGATCAGGTCTAATTGGTTCTGTTCCAGGAGTTGATTGCCCACTTCTTTCAGGGAATTCCCCTTCGCCAGGGTCAGCATCATCACCGCATCACCACTTTTTGGTGCCATTTGTACCTGCTGGGGGGTATTTTGGTGGTTCCAGTCAGTGGGTATGGGGAATTCAAATTTCAGCACCGGGTGGTAAAAGATATTGTTTTCCACAAACCCCTGCTTGGGATCTTCCCCATAAGTAAGTCCGTCGATTTCTTTCAGGTAGCTTTCCCGGTTTACCTTTGGCGAAGTAAGGTCCAATTTTTCCTTCCACTTTTCTGCCAGCAGGGCCACAGTGGTGTTCCTTTCTGCAGGGGAGGGGTGGGTGGAAAGAAATTCAGGAACGGGACTGTTTTCTCCTTTTTGCTGCTGGCGTTCCAGGGTTTCAAAAAAGCCGGCCATTTCCACCGCATCATAACCTATCCGTGAGGAATATTCCACGCCCAATTCATCGGACTGCCTTTCTGCATCCCTGCCAAAACTCAGCATGGCCAGCTGCATACCCTGGGAGAGGGGTTCCATAAATTCGGAAAGCTCTGGTACCAGCACTACACCGGCAATAAGACCAAGCTGACCCAACATGGAATTTCGCTGCTGAATAACAGAGTGCCTGGCCGTAACATGGCCGATTTCATGGCCCAATACCCCGGCAAACTCCGCCTCATTATTGAAATGGGCCATAATACCCCGGGTGAAGTATACAAATCCTCCGGGAACTGCAAATGCATTGATGACGGGTGAATCCACGATTTTAAACTCATAATCGAGTTTGGAACGATGAGAGACAGCAGCCATTTCATTTCCTTTTTCGGTGATAAAGGCCTGCAGTTCCGGATCGTCATACTGGCCAAAAAAGGCCAGGATTTCGGGATCGGCTTGCTGGCCCATGCTGATCTCCTGTTTTTCGGACATCAGCACCAGCTGTTTTTTTCCAGTGACTGGATTGCGCGCACAGCTTGGTGAGACCATTCCTGCTATGAACATGAACAAGAGGAATTGATAGGAATAAATTTTCATAAAGAATATAGTTGACAAATTGAAGGGTCTTAAATACCCTACCCATTTATTGAATTAAGTTAATAAGGCAATGAAAAAAGAAAGGTCTACTTTATCCCATGAAATCGAGCATGACGCAAGCGACACACAAAGAGATGATTATCAAACACCTGCCTGCCGGCAGGCAGGTGCGAGATTCCATATGACCGCTGTAATGACAATTACAAACATATGAAATAACTATTGTTACGATGTTCTGTAGAAAATTAGTGCACTACAGGGAGTAGATTTAAATTTGAAATTTCACGAACTTTCTTCCAGCATACTGGTTTTTCAGTCCTTAAAATTTTATCGATTATTTGATCGCTGTTTCTGTGGTGGCTGTATCTTGTGCAAGAACATCAAAATCACCTTGTAAAGCCATCAAAGATTGCCTCTCCTCTTCAATCTCCTGCTTGGTCCGGAAACCAAAAAACCTGAGGACCGCAATTGGGGCAGAACGACCATCCAATCCATGCTGCAAAAGGAACCCCGCTACAGCAGTGGGAAGAATATACCATTTTTTATTTAGGGTTGTCCCTAAAACCATTCCAGCCAAAACGGCTGCAGCGGCATTGACTTCTAACGTTTTTTCTATACCCCATTCCTTTTCCAATTCCTCAAGCCTAAGCGTAATTTTTGTCGACAGGTCCCCATATTCGCTGAGGATTTTTTTCGTTCTTTTGTTGATATTCAAGTTGGCTTTATTTGAGGAGATATCCTGTTCGTTTCCGTATTGATTGTTTCCGGTATTTTCCATAAGTCATTTGTTTTTATTGGTAATATATTACCTTATCCACCACTCAGATTTCTATTGGACGGATCTTACGTATTATACCCATCAAATTCTATGCCTCATCAAGACAAGACCCTTTATATGTTGACCTAGAATAGCAGTTCTTAATCATAAATTTTCACTGCTTCTTAAAATAATATTTTTGATTTAATTATTTATTCTTTTTCTTTACCTTAAAATAATATTGTTTAAATAATGAATACTTTAATGAAATTCTATATTTTTGCATCAATTACATTTTTTTATTCTGTTTCTTCATTTTCATTGGTACCATCTTTTTTTAAGGCCATTGACCAGGATACCGCAGTGGCCGTGTCCTTGTACAAGCATGCCGAAATCACCAATGTGGGAAACGAAAATTATACTTTTGAGGAATTTTTAAGTCGGGAAAGTTCCCTGGATTTCAATCCGATCAAGGGCCCTTCTACCAACCTGGGTTTTACCAAAAATAAATTTTGGTTGCGGTTTGTCATTCAAAATACCACAGATATCCCCTTAAACTATTTTCTGGAAACCGGACGGCCCATCACCGACCATGTTGATCTTTATTTGGTGTCGTCGGCAGGAGAAATCAGCATGTTAAAAAACGG
>JBBDSB010000177.1:0-5329 GCA_040905205.1 Cyclobacteriaceae bacterium | reverse complement strand
GGGAAAAAAGCTTTCAGCATAGGAAAATCATCTTTCCCATCACGCTGGAACCACAGGATTCTTATCAGGTTTATATCCATTACCAGAGTGATGGCGAAGTCATCAATCTTCCTCTGAACCTGCATACCCCTACCAGTTTCATATTAAGCTCCTACCGGAACCAACTCTTTCACGGGATCTTTTATGGCCTGTTACTATTGGCGGGAGCCGTTTACTTGTTTTTCTATTTTGGCATCGGTGAAAAAAGTTTCCTGCTTTACAGTGCCTATGTACTATCTGTGGGCTTGTTACATATGTCTTTGGACGGTTATTTCTTCCAATACATTAATCCTTCCTCCAACTGGCTGAACAAAAATGCCATTTTGTTCTCGGCTGCACTGTCTGCACTGGCCTTTGGCAGGTATGCCCAAATTTATATGGGAATTAAAATTTTCAGTAGCAAATTGAATATAAGTTTTAATGTTCTGCTGGGTGCTCTTCTCCTCCTTCTATGCTGTATCATTTTGGTGCCTATAGGTAAGCCTGTTTATTACCCGGCAGTGAACCTGCTCAGCATCATCTTATTGTTTATGTTGATTGCAGCAGTAGTTTTGAGTTATCGGAAGGGTAAAAAGGTGGATCCTTTTTTTACCGTTGCGATATTCAGTTTTTCGGTAGGGTTTTTTATTCTGATTCTGAATAATTTCAGCCTGATACCCAATTCCTTTTTTATGGAAAACGGTTCAAAAATTGGGACAGGTATGGAAATTATTTTCCTTTAATTGGCGATGTCCAACCGGATCCGGCTTTTGAAATCAGAAAAGGAAAAAATGCAGGAGGTGGCTTTGCGGAAGTCCCAGGAATCCAATGATATCAAGTCTTTTTTTCTTGCCAATATCAGCCATGAGTTACGGACTCCCTTGAATGCGATCATTGGGCTAAGCCAAAATATTAAACAATCCAGTAAAGAAGAAGGGGTAAAATCCGATGTGGAGGTGATACAGTATTCCTCTTTGGGACTTTTGGGAGCAATTGATGATGTATTGGATTTTGCCAAAATTGAAAAAAAGGAATTGCTGCTTGAGGAAAGGCCATTTGATTTTCATAAAACCATCAAACAAATCAGTTCCAGTTTTGAAAAACAGGCCATGGACAAAGGACTGGAATTTATATATGAAGAAATTAACCCTTTGCCCCAATACCTTATCGGTGATCCCAAAAGGATCAGCCAGATGATCCGGAATATCCTTAAAAATGCGATCAAATTTTCCCTGGAAGGCAGGGTTATTTTTAGGATTCAGACCCAAAAACAAAATAATAAGGGTATTTCAATGACAATTACCATATCCGATACGGGGGTGGGCATCAAAAAATAAAAATTGAACAGCATATTTGAATCTTTTATTCAGGGAGAGAATGACGACAAACGGAAATTTGGAGGTTTTGGGCTTGGGCTTTGTATCGTCAAAGCCCTGGTGGAGTTGCAGAAAGGAGAAATCAATATTACCAGTGTAGAGGGAAAAGGAACGGAGGTAAGGCTTGAATTGGACTATAACCTTCCTGTTTTGGAGGGGATGTTGGATGGTGTTGACTTTGCCCAATCAGGAGTGTATGATTTGGAAAACAAAAGTATCCTCATCGTAGAAGACAATGCCATCAACTAGCTGGTATTGAAGACTATAATGGGAGCTTGGGAGAATACGACTTTTGATGTTGCCATAAACGGATTGGTAGCCCTGGAATGTCTCAAAAAAAATAGCTACCACCTGGTTTTAATGGATTTGCAGATGCCTGTGATGGACGGCTACGAGGCTACCCAGGCCATTCGTGCAGGAGCATGTGGTCTTCAAAACAGTGATCTTCCGATTATAGCCGTCACAGCCGATGTTACAGAAAAGGCTAAAAATAAAGTTTTTGAAGTCGGAATGGATGATTACCTCACCAAACCCATTCAAAAGGAAGAACTCTACCACAAAATTAAAAAAGCGATTTATTTACAAAAGATTGAAACTCCCCTTGTAAAAGGATAGCTGCTGAAAGGTGAAGATTTGGCCATCTTCTTTCAGATTTCAAATTAAACAAAGTGAACTAAATAAAACCTATTCTGAATTCCTCCGGTCTGAATCGGCAATAGGTCCTTGAGAAAAGCTCTTTTCGGTAATCGTATTGAAATAAGAAGAAGAGAGGAAACCCCTCAATCAAGAGTTTATGATAGGGATCGCATCCTCTGGTTCAGGGATTGCCGGGATGGCACCGCCAAAGCTAGTCTGTAATGCCGCATCAATGTTACCGCCCCTGTGGCCGCCATAAGCCACATAGACCGCAGCTAATCCCTTTGGTACAGTGCGATCGTGCTGGATAGCAGTGAAAACCTCTGGCACCACCTCTCCGGGATTATTCATGGCGTATCCCCATTTTTGTTTGTATCCTTTTGCATTGAGTGCTTGTATGATGCGTCCGTTAACTCTACATATATGAATCTTTTCATCTGCCAAAGGATCTGCTGGCACAGCGTTCTGTATCTGTACTATATTGGCAGGCATAAGGGTGGAAGTAAGAAACTTGTTTGGTGCAGCGATGGCGTGGAGCATGTGCCCCAGTTCGTGAGTAGCAGCCCCTTTGGTGAACCGCTCCTTTTTGCCCTGATCTGTCCAGCCACGCTTGCTTTCACGTCCTGACAAGGAGGTATCGACATCCCCACCCCATTGGCCCATGTCCATTAACTTGTCTGCCCGAAGCAAAACACGATAGGTCCCTCCGTTCTCGTTTGTCCATAGCGCTTGCTGTTGTACACCAGCGCAACGGAATATGGTTATAATGAACTGGGTTGGTGGATTTGCACCTGTTAGAACGTTCTCGACAATGCCCCTTGCCACAGTGCGGGCCTTTTGATATATCGTATCGCGCCAAGCTTGTGGAATATCGTATGCCGCTGCGAAGGGGTGTGCCGCATTAGCGCAACTGGTATATTCATAGTCTGTAGTGAAGGGAACCCCTAGCGCATTATTCCGGACATCAGTGGCAATAGCGTTGAAGTTTAGTGCCGGCTTATTTGCATTCGTAGCGATTAATGTTGCCTGAGCGGCATTCCACTCCCCTGTTTGGTCAACACGAGCACCGCCAACCATGTCCATTGCTGTTGATGTTTCCATGGTAATTGGTGTGGGCCCGGCCGAAACCATACAATTCGGACCAACCTTCGATATGGTTAAAGAGAAGTCGTCACCATTCTGTACCATGGTGCGGGTGATGACGAAGGGACCGGCGGCATTAACCCATCCTGGATTTCCATCCTGCTTATATTGGTAGTATTGCGTCCCAACCAATTGCCATGCACCTCGTTGCAGGTTGGGGATTCCACCAACAGTAAACTTCGGTGCATGACCTACACCTGTGTGTTTATCACTTGCCCCTGGATTGGACAACGGTCCGATTGGCTTAGTGAGGATATTGCCTGCGATCTGCATGCCAGCTGGAAGTGGTCCGGCATAGCAAGGCATGTTGATCGTGGGCGCCGCATTAAAGGTGATTATTTCACGGGTTTGGAAATCCGCCAAATTATTTTTTCCGCCCACGCTGCTATCCCAATCAAGGTCCGTTGTGACGGAACAGTCGGCATCGTTTGACGCAGTGTTGGTAACCCGGAAATTCTGTGGTACAGCACCGTTGAGGCGCTGGATTACTTTGCCCGGCATGGAGCCCCCCTTCGCCTGTAATGAGATTCCGGATAGGTTTTCCTTTCCTGTTTTTAAATTATCCTGTAATCCAGTTATGTTTTTTTTCTTTTGAAGGAATTGCTTTGGTGGGTCAGAATAATTGTCAGCCAACCTTTGAAATTGAACTGCTTGCTTGGCCTTTGGACTGTTGTTAGCCATGTCCTGAAAAGTGCTCAATTGCATGGCTCGCAGACTATTATTAGCCAGCTCATGTAGTTTTCTTTGGGCAATGGCTTCAGGTCGATTGTTCATAAATTGAAAAGTAGCCTCACCACTGTGTTGTTTTCGAGAACCTCCATTCGCATTAGATTGGCTTTTGTTCCTTTGTGTTTTGTCACTGTGGGTATTCATGTTTTCCTTTTTTAAAGCTTCGTTCTATTCGAACCAATGTTGTGTCATCCGTTAAATGACCTTTGCCCCCGCTCGCCCCTCAGTCTCCTTAAGAGAAGGACGGCCCACGGGGATTGCAAATTCCACGGAGCATCTGGTTTTGCGGCAATGTATTATCCTCACCCGTAAATTCAGGATGATGTCTTTTTGTCTTCGGGTTTTTCTCCCGATGCCCTTATGCTCATGACCCTTTTGAGCAGATCAAACCAGAATGGTGCCCCCAGGGTAATGGCAAAAGCGGTGATGATCCAGCCCAACAGGCTGTATAAAATATACTGCCCCCAGGCCTTGTGTGGAAATGCTTTGGAAAAGAACTGGATGTTGGTGCCGGGAGCCTCTTTCCATCCCATTCCCAGGGCAGAAGAAGCCGTGTTGATTTCTTCATCAATTAAATAATAGATCCGCTTTTTTAAATTGGAAACCGTGGAATCTGCAATGAATCGATTTTAAGGGTTAAACTGTATTTAAGAAACGCATGGCTTTTCTTTTTATGTGATTTGGAATAAATTTGGTAGAAAGGGAAAATTTCCTATAAATTTTGTTAAAAATACAGATAAAAGCAAGAAGCATTTTGGTTGTTTACTCAATTTTTAAAAATACATAAACCGAAAAGCCGACGGCTCGGAAAAGATGATGGCCACCGATGCCCGAATGATTTTGGGTTTATGGTTACGAATGCACGAATGAATGCCGTTTTATGGTTATTACTGCCCCAATAAATTAATTATTCGTTCATTCGTAGCAGAAATCTCGGCCCATTCTTAATAAGGCCACCAATTTCGCTCAACAGCAGCCCGAAAAAGGTTCGTCGCTATTCGCTGTCTGAAAACAGCAGGCGACCCATATTGGATTTGTGCTTTTATTTTTCATTTTTTCACAAAATGAATTGTAATAGCCACAGAATGCTAAAAAAATGAGTTTTCATATGTAAATTGAACAGTAAATTCATTAAATTCGTTAGTCACATGAACAGAAGGCAATGTTTTTTCGACCATAAATTAAATCGGGCATCTTTGGAATCATTATGAGCAAAAAAAAATTAAAATATATAAGTACACAGCTTGTTGAGCGTAAATCAAGTAAGGCCTTCAAGGATGCTGCAAAGAAAGCTATGGAAATTAACGGATATGTGGTCATTTCGGAAAATGGATGGATTGTTGAAAAACACAGTGATGGAAAAATTGTGAAACTCAAAGAAATTGATCATGGATTTTCAAATCAAGAATTGGCTTTGGATTAATGAT
>JBBDSB010000176.1:0-1519 GCA_040905205.1 Cyclobacteriaceae bacterium | reverse complement strand
ACCGAAAAATGAAGGGTGAACCGCAACTTCAAATCAGATCGGGTCGCTAATTTAAATTATTGTTTTACCTTATGACGATTCCGTCTTTTTAATCTTTTCCGCATGGGCTTGTACCTTTTCTACTGCGGAAAAAATGTCGTCCATATCCTGGGTTGATCCCAACAACATGTTTTGGTAAAACCAAACCGCTTCTTCATTGCACAACTGGTCATTTTCAGGACATTGGTTGTTTTCTGCGTACCTTTTGTAATCCAAGGCCTCTTTGGAGTGAAGTCTTTTATAATTTTTGCTTTTAAACGTATTTTCGAGATAAGGCATATTATTCAGGGTGGCATAGCCACTGGAACAGGGGATGCCTTCTGCCCTGAGCGCTTTCAAAAAACCTGCCCTGGAAAGCCCCATAAATTCATCTTTAAGGTAACGGAAAGGAAAAAGATGGAAAGCCGCCCTTGTCACTCCTTCGTTCAGTACATAAGGTTTTATTCCGGGGATATCCTTTATTTTACCCTTGAGATATTCCGCATTTTTGATACGGGTAAGATTATAAGCTTCAAACCTTTCCAATTGGGCCATACCAATCGCAGCCTGATATTCCGTCCACCTCAATTTAGTGCCTGGATTTAAGGTTCCGGAACTCACTTCCCCTACTACCGAACCGTAAGGATTACCATAATTTTGGTAAGAAAAACATCGGTCGATGAAGGCCTCATCATTGCTGACGATGGCACCTCCCTCACCGATGGGAATATTTTTGGAATTTTGGAAACTGAAACATCCTGCATCTCCAAAGGTTCCCATTTGCTGGTGGTTAATTTCTGCTGTCCATGCCTGACAGGCATCTTCCACCACTTTAAGGTTGTGCTTTTTGGCGATGGCCATGATTTTGGGCATATCTGCAGGTAATCCACAGATATGTACCGGCATGATGGCCCGGGTATTCGGAGTAATCCTGGATTCAATCTTGGAATGGTCGATCTGAAAAGTCTCCCGGTCAATATCCACAAAAACTGGCAAAGCTCCTGCTTGTAATATAGCCTGTATGGTAGCAATAAACGTATAGGGTGGAACCAATACCTCGTCGCCCGCCCCAATGTCCAATTGAATCAGGGAGCAAATGAGGGAGTTAGTACCGTTCACCAGTGCGATACAGTGATCTGCCCCCACCGTTCTGGCCCAGGTTTCCTCAAATTCCTTTACCTTACATGCCCTTGACCATACTCCGCTTCTCAATACCTCCAAAACCATTTGTTCATCCTCCTTAGGTTTCCAGATGGGCCAGGAAGGGAACGGTTGGGTACGGATTGGATCCCCACCGCTAATGGCCGGAATGGATACATTTCCCTTCTGGCCAAAAATCCGGCCGGCAGGTCCTAAAGACAATAAGCCTGCACCCAATAGGGCATTTTGTTTAATAAATTTTCTACGTGAATTTTTATCTGATGAATTCATGTTTTTCTGCATATTAGGAAGCTGCCATTCTATTAAAACGAACTTATGATCTTCATATTGATTGATGTAC
>JBBDSB010000175.1:0-1534 GCA_040905205.1 Cyclobacteriaceae bacterium | reverse complement strand
ATTTGTATTTGGATTGTGCTCCCCAAGAAAACTTGTCAGATTGACCCAAATAGGTTAATCCCAAACTCGGGTCCCAAGTTCCACTACCAAGTTGCATTGGATATGCCAATTGAGCATCATTCATCATTGGCGTTTCGTCCCGTTGGTCAATATCACCTGTGGGAATTGAAATTCCAACATTACCGTGTAATGATTGCCTGTTGCTGTTCATTATCTTAATAAGACTGGAAACAGTAACATCACCTAAACCACTTGATTCTGTTGTGAAATCAATTCCCATTCCTGTTCTTAAGTCCATAGAATTAGAGATATAGTTTCCCATAACCATTAGTGTAATTCGGTCAGAAGGTGCATACATCCCTCCAAGCATATGCATATTCATTTGCATTTTTTGGGGTGCAACCATAAAACTCTGATAAATATCTTCGTTTGATATGTCATCAGTTGATTTTAAGTTGTCTTCCATCCACATAGGCATAAACCTATACGAGAACATAAACTCCCCTTTGTTGTGCATATGTTCACCCATTACGCTTATTGGTGCGTGACCATCAGGTCTTGCTGAACTCCATTTATTTTCTTGTGCTATTGCTACAGTAGAGCATAACAAAACTATGCCTAATATGGGCAACATTATTTTTTTGTACATTATTTTGTCGTTTGTTAATTGAAATAAAAATATTTAAAGTCTCCATTTAAGAGGAAACTAACCTAAAGTCCAATCAACATTTGGGTGGTGGTGTAGGTGGCGTGATGGATAAATCCTTTATCGAAAATTGATAAAAGGCTGAAAATTTTTGAGAGAATGAATTCCCGACTGTAAAATTCGGAAATTTGAGTTCGCAAATAATCATTGGAATTCTTTCTTGCTCGACTGTTGGGATGCTTTTGTCTTTTTTTTCAGTTTCTTGAGCTTTCTCCAATTGTTGGCTTAAGTAACATTTTCCATTACAGGTTGAAATTGGTTTGTCTTTGTTTACGCAAAGAACTTCCGAGATGTATTCATAGGTCGCACAATATTCTACAAAAGGCAATAGAGGTCTTATTTCTGCAAAACAGAAGATAAGTAAAATTCCTATGGCTATTTTTTGTCTCATTCTAATTATGCCCAACGTGCGGAAAAAGTGCACTGTGCACTTTATTCGCCATGCAACAATACGTCAATCTAACAGGTTTTTTATGCTAGTGAAAGAATTTGTTGTCACTTAGGCATATATTTCCGTGTTTTGGTGGTCAAATGCCCGAGCAATATTTGAATTTGCCACAATTCTGTTCCGGCCTCAAGAAAATGAATAAACATTATCACCACGCTAGTTTCCACGCCAAGCCAAAAGCCACCTGTGCACACCAAAAATAAAAAAACAATTTTAGAAGAGGTAGAAAGGATCAGACATTAAAAATCGAAATTCCGCAAAGCCCCACTGCTGCCAGGTAAAATTATTGAGGTTAATCAGGAACCTTAAAATCAAAAAAACCGTGCCCTAATTCGTACCCTAAAATAAAAAAGCCCTGCTTCGAAAGGCAAGGTTTCTTA
>JBBDSB010000174.1:0-1536 GCA_040905205.1 Cyclobacteriaceae bacterium | reverse complement strand
TCTCTGGGTGAAATGCTAAAGGAGCTTTCTCCTTTAGGTATTAAAATTCCGGACGGTTTTGCTGTTACGGCAGCAGCTTTCAGGACTTTTATCCGGGAAAATCACCTTAAGGAGAAGTTGGAAGCAGAATTGGCGTCATTGGATAATGAAACGCTGAATAACCTATCATCAGTTGGCGCCAATTGCCGGAAGATCATGGCTTCCGGGGTGATCCCAAAGGAAATTGAAAAAGATATCGCTACGTCCTTTGAAGAACTCCGGTCCGGAAATGAGATTTCAGTAGCTGTTCGAAGCAGTGCTACGGCCGAAGATCTGCCTACGGCAAGTTTTGCCGGACAGCATGATAGTTTTCTGAATATCGTTGGTTTGGATAACCTGCTGAAGGCCATTCACAGCTGTTACATTTCACTATTCAATGACAGGGCGATCAAATACAGGATAGACAATGGTTTCGACCATATGGATGTGGCGCTTTCAGTGGGTGTCCAACACATGGTCCGCTCGGATAAAGGCAGCGCTGGGGTGATTTTTACCATTGACCCTGAGACGGGATTTAAAAATGTGATATACATTACCGCTGCCTGGGGATTAGGGGAAAATGTTGTCCAGGGAGCAGTAAATCCTGATGAATTTTTTGTTTTTAAGCCTTCCTTGGAAAACCGAAAAAATAGTATCATCTACCGAAAATTAGGGGAAAAGGAAAACAAGATGATATATTCTGTGGGTACTGAAAGACCAATCATCAATGTAGCAACCATCCCTACAGAAAGGTCCGTTTTTTCCATTTCAGATAAGGAGGTCCAAACCTTGGGTGAATGGTCCTATAGCATCGAAAAACATTATAAAATGCCCATGGATATAGAATGGGCGAAAGATGGACTGACCGGAGACCTTTATATTGTTCAGGCGCGTCCAGAGACCGTTCATGGGAAGGTGGACAGCATCTCCATTAAAGAATATACATTGAAAACCAAGGGCACGCCAATCTGCAAAGGAAAAGCTGTTGGAAAATCCATTGCCAGTGGGAGGGCCTGTATCGTCCACTCCCTGGCTGATGCAGGAAAAGTGCAAAAAGGAGATATCATTGTCGCAGACATTACTAACCCTGATTGGAATGCCATGCTTCGCAAGGCGGTAAGTATTGTTACCAACAAAGGCGGCAGGACGAGCCATGCATCCATTGTAGCCCGGGAATTGGGCATCCATGCCGTGGTGGGAACCTCTAATGCCACAGAAAAACTACATGACGGCCAAGTCATCACAGTTTCCTGTATCGAAGGGGACGAAGGAAGTGTATATGACGGGAAATTGGAATGGGACGAAAAGAAAATCAACATTGAGGAAGTGCCCGAGACCCGTACAAAGGCCATGTTTATTCTGGCTGATCCCCAAAAGGCGTTTGAGTTATCTTTTTATCCTAACCAGGGTGTTGGGCTGCTCCGTATGGAATTCATCATCACCAATGCCATAAGGATTCATCCCATGGCTTTGGTAAAATACCATGAACTTAGCGATAGCAATGACAAAAAAGCCATT
>JBBDSB010000173.1:0-1537 GCA_040905205.1 Cyclobacteriaceae bacterium | reverse complement strand
TAAAAGAGTTTTGGGGTAAATGGGATTTGGCCCCGCTGGCCCCTCTGTCCCCTTAAGGGGAAGACAATGCGCAGGACTGACGTTTTAGAAGATTTAGATATTTTGGTTTAGTGTCAAAATTAAATTGACATGACACTGGTAGCCCTTTAAATAAAGTCATTCGTGCATTAGTGGCAATAAAATATTAGCCACGAATGCACGAATTAAAAGAGTTTTGGGGTAAATGGGATTTGGCCCCGCTGGCCCCTCTGTCCCCTTAAGGGGAAGACAATGCGCAGGACTGGCCTTTTAGAGGATCTAGATATGTTGGTTTGGTGTCAAATTGAATGGCATATTTCCTGAGGTGCTGGGTTATTATTGCTTCAAGGTGGCTGGGCATTTACTTCCCGACTGATTTCCCCGGGCCCACGAAGAAATTTCAGGGATTCACGAATTGCATGTGTCCGGTAATGAAATTTAAGTTTAAATTTTGCAAATGGCATTCATAGGATTGAGCAAGAAGACTCCCTGGAACTGGCCACATCAACGACCGCGATTACTCCAACAACGCAGGGTATTTTGATTTTAAGGTGGGGGTGAGGGATTGAAGTGTAGGATTAGAAATTTCGGTATAACAAAAAATCTTTAGTCCATTCGGAATGAAAATTTGGAGAAAAAAGAAAAAACATTTAAATCAATGATTGTTTTTTGATTTAAAAAACATATTTTACGATGCGTATTTCATTTAATTCAATGTATTGTGTTTTTTTATGCCGACATCAAAAAATTTTCTCTTTCTTTTGGGTGGTTATGATCTGGAAATGGTAGAAATCCGGAATTTTTTATCGGCCCATAAGGTGCCGTTTTTGGATGCGAAGCTCGGTTGGGATAATGCCACATGGAAAGCTTATAAAGATCCGGAGTTTGAATCAAAGGTTCAAACGGAAGTAGATAATGGCGTTCAGGTATATGGCATTGAGTTAAGGGGAGAAGCTATTCCCGGTTGTAAACTGATAGACCACCACAACGAGCTCCAAGATTTACCCGCTGCTATAGAGCAGGTAGCCACCCTTTTGGGGATCGAATTAGACAGGCGGCAAAGGCTGATTGCGGCGAATGATAAAGGCTATATTCCGGCGATGAAGGAGATGGGTGCCACCCAGGATGAGGTGGATGAAATAAGGAGGGCGGACAGGAAGGTACAGGGGGTAACGGATGAAGAGGAAAAACAAGCCGAAATTGATATTGCTGAAGGGGAAAAATTGAATGATTTATTTATCATAAAAACCGATTTACCAAGGTTTAGCCCCATTCCGGATAAATTATTTGGCAAAACTTCCAAATTGCTGATTTACAATAAAAACTCCCTGAATTTCTATGGGCAAGGCAAAAAAACGGTGACTGAACATCTAAAGGATTATATAGATAGTGGGAAAGCGTATGAAGGCGGTGGAGAATCGGGGTATTTTGGGATATCCAAAGATGCTTTAAAGCAGGAAGAAATTCTAGAAATCAAAGATAAAATCGTTTCCCTAACTTCTAATTTGCCTTAATCTAT
>JBBDSB010000172.1:3586-9275 GCA_040905205.1 Cyclobacteriaceae bacterium | reverse complement strand
TGGACATAAGCCCAATTGCCACCTATAAAAACGGTGTTATATCCCACAAATGCCAAAATGAACCAAAAGTTGTATTCCTCGTTAAACAAATGAAAAAATGTCTCCGGGGCAGCCTGGATAAATTGCTCAAAGCCACCCACTTTCTCCAGGGCTAAGGGCAGAACGATCAATACGGCTGCCGTAAGAATCACAAATTGCAAAACATCGGTGACCACCACCGCCCATAAACCTCCCACCGCTGTGTAAATCATGATAATGGCTCCCAGTAATATGATCGCATGGTATATATCAAAACCTGTTACGACATTGAGAATTTTAGCAACCGGATATAAAAAAGCACCTGTATAACCCAGGGATAAGATCAGAAAAACATATGTGTAATACTGCTGGGTTTTCCTTCCGAATCTTTGGGTAAGGTATTCGGCTACGGTAAGTACCTGGGCATTTTTCCATCTTGGGGCAATATAAGCCCCGATCAGGAAACCACTGATGCACATGGCCATCTGAATGGATATGGCTACCCATCCCCATTCATAGGCAATTGACCCCCAAACCACAAAGGTTCCGGCCGAGAAAAAACTCATAAACAGGGACAAGCCGTTAATCGGCCAGGGGACTGCCCCCCCAGCGGCAAAAAATGATTTCATATCCCCCCCTTTTTTTCCAAAGGAAAGGCCGGCAATTAATATGATACCGGTAAAAATAAAAATGGTAAGGTAGTCTACTTGTTGCATATCTGGAATAAATGAAGACCATTAATCCGTAGGATAACAGGATTTTCTAAACTTTAAACTGGCTTCTTGATTCAATTAAAACCCCATAAATCCGGGTCAATCATTATGGGGCCGGGATAATTGATCTGAAAAGCGGCGGTGGCGTCTCCGGGCATTTCCCTTCGCTCCCATTCCAATAACTTACCCTCCAAAGTGGCCTTATGGGGTGTTGGATTATTGGGAATGTTATCCCCCGTTTGATTGGTCCAGTTTTGACTGGAAGGCAATTCAACATGGATCTCAGGTGCCCCGGTATTGTGTGGGTACCGTCCGGTAATCATGGAGACTCTGCTGGGTGAGCAGGAACTCGTGGTCAAATATGCATTGTCAAATACCAAGCCCTTCATCGCTAACCTTTCCAGATGAGGTGTATCGATCTTTTGGTTTCCATAAATACTAAGGTCCTCCGCCGAAATATCATCAGTAAGAATAAAGACAAAATTGGGAGGACGGTTTTCGGCAGAAACCCCAACTGATCCCATCAACAGCGCCAAGGATAAAAGGATTGGTATTTTACAATAATTCATCTTCTTGGTTTGCTTTAATTCTTGGGTAAAGATGGGTAATTATAAATGTTCAAAGGAGATTCGATAATACCCATAAATTCATCCAGATGATCCGTATAAATTTCTCTGGGAGAACAGGCCCTTTTGTTGGCTACAAATGCGGCATAACCCACTGCTTCTCCCATCATTCCGCAGGTACGCATCACCCGGGTACTTCCAAATGCCACATGGGTGGTACTGATATCCCGGCCTGCCATAAAGAGATTGTCAATATTCCTGGAATACAGGCTGCGGAGCGGGATGGTATAGGGTTGCACCTTGATGTGCTTGGTAGCGGCAAAAAACTCCTCTCCTTCAAAATACTGAGAGTTTTTTTGATCCGGAAAATGAAGGTCAATGGTCCATGTGGCAGTTACACATCCGTCGGGATACATAATGCCGTCCTGAATATCCATCTGGGTCAAAACATGATCCCCCATCAGCCTCCTGGATTCTCTTTTTCCTCCGATATAAGCAACCCATGCCAATTGGTGATGGGAATATTTGTCTTTTTTATTGTTCTTCAAATAGGACCAATTACCAAAGATGGCCCTCAGGTTATGGTCCCGGATCTCCTCTGCCTCATAAATGGTATTGAAATTTCCAAATCCGGTTTCCCATTGCCAATCTGCTTTGTGCGCATCGATATGATATTCATCAGAAAATTGAATGGCCCAGGGAGTTTCCGGAAAATCAGAGGGTTCATCCCTTTCCAGGGAAGCCCATAAATTAGAGGTCCCCAGGGTGAAGTCATCGGGATTTTCAGGGGCCAGGGATTCCCCGGTCTGGGCCCGGCTTTCTCTCCCCATTCGGTATTCTGCCCCGGCAAGATAGCCCAGCGTGCCATCACCGGTACAATCAGAAAAATACTTTCCTTCAAACCTGTATTCCTGATTGGTTTCTATGTTTCTTCCTATCACGGCTTTAATGGTATTTCCATCCATTTCTACCTCATATACATGGGTATTCAAATGCAGGGAAATATTAGGTTCAGCCTGCACTACGGCCAGCTTTCTTTCATCACCATAACGATCCCCATCAGGATTGCCGTTGCCCGGATCACCATTATCCAATTCGCGGACGATCCTCCCCAATTTGGGATAATGGTTCTGGTCTACCCTTCCCATCAGGTGTACCCGGATTTCTGAGCTGTTATTTCCACCCAAAACAGGACGGTTTTGAATCAAGGCTACTTTTAGCCCCATTCTTGCAGCCGAAATCGCCGCCGTGGTTCCGGCCATGCCTCCCCCTACTACTACCAGGTCAAATTGACCCACATTTTCAGCATCCTCGGTAAGGTTCAGCATTTTTTTCCGGAAAGCCAGCAGCTCTTCATTGTCATTGGATGGTAAATCATCTTTTGAAGTGGAAAAGTAAATGGCATCAAAACGGCCATTGAATCCGGTGAGGTCCTCGGCCACAATGGCATTTTCCCCCTTCTTCATGTTCACCTCACCTCCATAATACCAATCCCAGTCCGCAGAACCACTTACCCCAAAAGAGCCTTCCAATGGTTGCCCGTTGATCGATAGTTCAAATTCTCCGGGTCCGGTGGGGAATGGTGCCCAATCCTTGGTTCTAACCCAGATATGGTAATTGCCGGCTTCTGAAAATTCAACGGTGGTCCGGGCATCTTCCACAGGTTGGCCCATACCATGTGCCATCAGGTAAGAAGAAAAGAGCACATCAAATGATTGCTGATCGATTACCCATCCTCCTTTTTCCTTAAAGGATTCGGCTTCTAAAAAAACACTTTCCTGGGCATATGCCCACAAAGTGCTCATCAGATAGGCTAGTGTCATTAGGAGTTTCTTCATTATATAATTGTTTGGTTTCAGTTTTATTGGTTTAAGGTCTTATGTTGTGCCAGGGCATCCCTGACCTCATTGTTTTTGTTTTTTTGTCGTTCCAATATCCGGTAAACTTCATTTCCCCATCTATCATTTTCCAAATAGGCAAGAAGTTCCCCTTGGGCGGGTTTGGAAAGCCGGTTTTGCTCTCCCAAAAGATGGATCAATTTCTCTTGTTGGGCCGGATTGGAACTTTTCAGCTGTTGAATGAGCGGAAGCTGGATTTTATCAAGGATCGGAATGTGGGTCAACTTATCCAATATATCCATTTGAAGGCGATATGGGCTCGTTCTAAATGTTTCCCAAAGCCATTGCTGTTTTTCCGCCTGTGCAAATTCTTTAACCGATAGTTTTTCCAGAAGGTGCTGCGCTATGAAAATATTTTGGCCCCCAAGTATCGATAATACGGATTCGGTATAAGGTTGAATTATGGAACCATCATCCTTTAAGACCTGATCAATGGCCCAATATTGGTATTTGTGGTTTTGGCTTTCCAAAAAACGATGAATCATTTTGGCTGATTGTGTCTCTTCCGTATGTCCTTTTACCAATTCCGAAATTTCGCCATGGGCAATATGCCAAAGGGTATAACAGGAATAAACTGCACCGGAAATCACCTCATTTTGAAGGGTTTTTAAGGTAGCTCCGGTAACCGCATCCACTCCTTGTGCCATTTCTTCTTTTTGTTCGACTACCAGGTCTTCGGCTTTATATTCTCCGAGTAAAGAGGATTCATTGCTCAGGATTTCCTGCATTTTTTGGTATTCTTCCGGATTGAATTCCTCATGGTCATTTTTTGTAAGGGTCTTCCCTGGAGGCATTTCATAATGCCTGAAATTCCCCAGCAAGTCCCAATAAAATTCGATAAATACCGGGTAACATTTGTCTGAATAACATACTGGGGTAAATATTTCCGCATAATAATGTGCAGGAAAGTCATCATTGTCTGAAACCAGCCAGAGATCGTAACGGATGGAATCCGTTTCAAGGGTTCGGATCAATTGCTTTTCGGGATTTGATTCCAACAAAGCATTCCTTTGGGTTCCAAAGCCCAAAATTGATAATAATCCTGCACCTAAAATCAATATGTTGACTCCTATATTCATTTGGTCATAAATTAATTTATTGAAGCTTGAAAATTTCCGATGACACTTTCCCACCATAACCATCAATAGCCTCCCATTTCCATTCGATGGTGGCATTTGGGTCTGCCAACCTAAACGAAAATTCGAAGGGGTATTGTTCATCATGAAGCGCCTTCCAATCTTCCTCTCCTTCCCTATAGCTCAGGGTTACCCTTCTCGTCTCCTTTTCCGAAGCTGTAGCATAAATGTAGACATCTTTAAAATCATTATGGATCTGTAAGGTCATGCCGGTAAGGGTACCCAAGGATGGCTGATGGTAATCCTTCCTGATAAAACCGGGAATATCACCCGAAACAGCTTCCTCGGATATTGGGGCATTGGATTCAAAGATATTTTTTTGAACTAAACCTTCGATTATATAGGTCAATATGCCATTTGCTGGCAGCTTGACTTTTAGTGCTCCATTTTCAAATTGGCCTTTTTCGATGTTTCCCCTTTCATCAATTATTTCTAATGGATAAATCTGCCCCTGGTTCCACTTGATGACACCAGGATTGAAATACAATTCCGTTTCGATCTCCCGATCTTCTGTATTCATCAATACCAGGAAGGTATGCTGATCATTCCTTCCAAAAATATGATTGAATGCTTTTTCCTGAGTTAGAATTGGATTTTTTGGTAACCACAACCATACATTCTCATGATGGTAAATTGTTCCCGGAAGATGTCCATAAACTTTGTTGGATAAAAAGGCATATCCAGGTGAATACAAAGATGGAAAGTCAATCTTCCCATTGGATCGGTAAAACCCATCACTGACCAGGAAATCCTGCAAAAAGGCGATATGTGGCCAAATATGGTTATAGAAAACGGCATTATAATTGATTTCCAGGTAGGGATGCAGTGGATAATCTGTTTGCTGGTACACATTGGTTTCAAAAGAATTAAAATAATAACCGGGAAAGTTATTGTACCGCCCCAATATCGCATTGTAAGCCACATCCCTGAGTGTGGTGTCATCTTTAAGATTAGCCATTCTTAGTAATGCACCCACCTGATGAAATAGCATGATGGGGCCATAAACATAGGTATAGGGTTGTTCGGGAATAACGCCCACAAGTGAGGTGTGCCAGGCCGGCACTACCTGTTCCTGGATCTTGGTAGTCATATCAAATTCCTGCCATTCGTAACTGTCTGACTCAAACCGCCTTCCTGGAAAAACGCCATCTACTTTGCCTCCTTTGTTGACCAGGATATTTTCATCCGGAGCAAATGGATTGGACCGGGTCCACAATACGAGTTGTTTCGCACCTTCGTAAGCCGCATCCAGGTATTTTTTCTGGTGGGTAATTTCATACAATTCCAATAATTCCTGCCAATTGGTGGAATAGTCATTTACAAATGTTGCCTGGGCATCTTTAAGGCCTGCATTGGTA
>JBBDSB010000172.1:0-3486 GCA_040905205.1 Cyclobacteriaceae bacterium | reverse complement strand
GGTGGAATAGTCATTTACAAATGTTGCCTGGGCATCTTTAAGGCCTGCATTGGTAGAAAAATCCTCCGGATAGTTAAAAAAGGTCAAATCCAGGTATTCATCGGCTAAAAGAATGGCACTGTCCAATGCAGCGGAATCGTTGTCTATAAGGAATTTTGCCAAATAGTCTTTCCAAGAGGCACCGCCAACAATGGTTTCCAAATTTAAGGCCCGGCTCTGGCCGAAAAGTCTTTCTGTTTCGGAAGGAAAAACCGGATTTTGATTACCCATTAACTGATGGATGCTGCCCATTTCCCAAAGTTCCATAGAAGGGCCATTTAAAAAATGGGAAGGATTTTGATTTTGTTTTTCCGGTTTGGCATTAATGGCGTAAAGGTATTTTTCTCTGGACAGCAAAAATTCCAACATGGGAAGTCCTCTTCGATCATAAATTTGTTTATTACCAGTGGTTAGGGCAAGGCTTAATGGATGCAGAGCAGATACATTTTTGACCGTATTGGGCACATCAAATTTGTAGTCGTACCCTTTGTATTCCTGAACCCATCCGGAATAAAAATCATCCATGGCAAAATCTATCATGTTTTCCAGGGTTTGATTGAGTGAAATCATGGCATTTTCCCGTTCTACATGATACTGCATTACTTTTTTGTACAGGTAATCTGTTCCCTTTAACCAATTCCCATCTTCCAAATAATATTGGATAGTAAATTCATAGGTCTGTTGTGGTTCCATATACGATTCGCCTCCTCCAAGTATGGGGGCAAAAACCATGGGTTTGGCCTTACCTTCCCCGGTTCTCAAAACCAACCCAAACCTGGAATTGGCATGATTCGCAAATCTAAATGGAATTTCAGGGGCTGGTATGGCAAGTCCTTCTGTAACATTGGCATGGTTGGTGAAAACGGAGGCGGTGGTGGCGTAGGATTCAGGTGTAAGGAAGGCCTGATCCGGAAACCGCTTCCAGGACCATACCATTGGCTGATATAAAAAATCCAGCTTTTCCGGTAAAATTTCCTGGATTCCCGAAAAACCTATAGAATACCAGCCTTCCTTGTATGAAGTGATTTTCCAAGAAAATTCCGGAATTCCTTCTCCATCTGGTAAATCCAAATGTAGCTGTAGGGCAAAACCATCCTCCTTTTCAAAATTGAAGCGGACAGATTCATTGATTTTTTCAGCATCTAGTGGTGTCATTATCTTAGGGGTTCCTGCCTTCCAAAGGTCAGGCTCCTCTCCCTCCCCCCAACAGGCAATAGGTGAACTCCCTTCAATTCCCTTTCCTTTAAAAAGATAACCTGGATCATTGTCAAAATAAAATACGGTTAATTCAGGATTTAATATCCTATTTACCTCGAAGGCACCCTTTTTCATGATAAGAATTTCAGGATGACCTTTGGAACTTTTATCCGATATTAAAATTTGGTATACATCATTCTCAAGACTAATATTATCCTCAGTCCCTCGAATGGTATCCCCAAAACCATAAGGCTTTGCCGGCCCCTTAAGAGAAGCCAGCAAAACCAGTAAAAACAGGTAACAAAGAAAAATGAGGTTAATTTTAAACATCGATATCCATTGTTTCTTATTGATTGAAACCCTAATCAATATCCACCTGGATTTTGTTCAATCGAAGCACCATTGGCCCTATAGGTGTCGATTTCAGCCTGGGGTATGGGTAAAAGGTAATCTCTAGGATTGGTAAATATCCTGGTGGCATTGGGAAACCGTGCATCTGTATTAAGATCATATTGGGATTCAATTCCTTGATAGGATACAAAGCCATCTTCATCAATATCAGGAACCATGGTGGCATTTTCTTCATCCAAAATCCTTCCATACAAGGTTACGGGCATGACTTTTTCAGCGATGTTCCACCTTCTGATATCAAATAACCGGAAACCTTCATTGGCCAATTCCACCTTGCGTTCCCTTTTGATCAGGGTTCTCATGGAAGCCTGTCCCGTATTGGTGACCACCGGGTAAGCATTGGTTTCGCCCACCTGAACCCCATAAGCCCGGGCTTTAATCCTGTTCAGGGCATCCAGAACGGTTTCATCAATTTCATTCAGTTCGATCTTGGCTTCCGCATAATTCAGCAATACTTCCGCATACCGCATCAGAATAAAATCCGTATCACTCCAAAACCTGTTTTGCATTTGAGATTCTTCATTGGTGTATTTTTTCCATAAATAACCACAGAATGCAGCCGGCCAAATGACAATACGGGAATCATTGTTGGCTCCACGAAGTGTCCCATCCGCATTCCTTACCGTAAGACTGTCAGGATGACTTTCAAAAATCAAACCTGCCCATTCGCTTTGAGGGGTGATGATAGAAGCTTTTAATCTGGGATCCCGGTTATCAAATGGATTACTTGGATCATATACGGCAGACTCATCGATGGCCTGGCCATCTGATGCTTCATAACTGTCAATCATCGATTGGGTGGGTACCACGGTACTGTAACCTCCTCTATTCCTGGATCCCTGTGCTACGGCAAAATTGGGATTCGTTCCGAAACCATCTCTGAAAGGCATCACAAGCAGGGCTTCACTCGATCCTTCTCCCTGTGGGGTAAAAAGTTCTTCATAATCCGGATGAAGGTTTAAATTTCCCCCTTCAATGACCTGAAGGGCCGAAGCCGCCGCTTCCTCATGCCTGCCGGCATACAATGCAATCCTGGAGTGCAGTATCAAAGCCACATCCTTGAATACCCTGTTAGTTTCCCTCGGCTCCTGAGGTAAGGCTGCGGCGGCTTCCGATAGATCTTCCAATAAAATACTGATAATTTCTTCTTTTGGCGTTCTTGGCAGCAAAGCATCGGTAGGTTCGGCAATCAATTGATCGGTATAAGGTACATCTCCAAATAGGAAGACCAAATAATGATAATAATAGGCCCTTAGGACTATGGCTTCGTACATGATCTGGTCCATGCGATCGGCTGGAACCACATCAGCTGCCCGATCCAGGTTATTAATCAAGTTATTGGCCCTGCCTATCCCTCTGAATAAATGGGCATAAACCGATCCAAACCCTCCAGTATTGGCACTGTGAGAACCTGCACCCAATTGATCAAATCCTGCAAACCCACCGCGAACCAACCCTATGTCAGCGGCACCGTTGTCCATGTTTACCTGTACAGGCAGATTATAACCACCCAGCCATATCAGAGAATTGTAAACACCGGTTAGCGCCAGTTCCAATTCCTCTTCATTGGAAAAGAAAGTGGCATCCGTGGGTTGGGTCAAGGATTCCAATTCCAAAATATCCTGATTGCAGGAGGCAATCATAAAGGTCAATAATATAAATAATATATTCGTTTTCATCTCTTTCTAATTTAAAAGGTAACACTAAGGCCAAATGTATAGGCGGTCACAATGGGATAAAGGGCGCCATCAGAACCATTGGGTATCAAAGGATTGGTGCCTTTTGGCAATTTGTTGAAATTGGCCAGGTTCTGTATGGAAGAATAAACCCTCAGGTTAC
>JBBDSB010000171.1:0-1539 GCA_040905205.1 Cyclobacteriaceae bacterium | reverse complement strand
ACCCCATCATAGATCCTTTTGAAAATAACTTCGTCATTTTGGGGATCCAAAAAGAGGTTCCTATAGTTTTCTGACCGATCAGGAATTTTATCATATAAGGAATACCTTTCAGAATCAATCACCGCGTGGGAAGCTGCAGAAGCTTTTTGAAAGAATTCATCGGCTCTGGATACCGGTATACCCACCAAGCCGTCTAACTGAAGGGAACCATATTTGGCAATTGAAGCAGACCAGAGATTAGCTCGCGCTTTGTAGCCAAGGGCTGTCCATTTATTGATCCTTCCTTTGGGTTCGGCACTGTCGCTGAGTAAATCTGCTGCGGTGTTTAATTCAACATCAATAAAATCAGCTATGGCTTCTTCGGTACTTCTGGAAGTAAATCTGCTATCTATGGATCCAAATGGATCCAAAACCACATCGACTAATGGAACACCCCCATATCGCTTTTGCATTTCAAAGTAATAGACCGCACGGATAACCCGGGCTTCACCTTCCATTTGTCTTTTTTGTGCTTCATCGATTGGGCTGGTCTCCAGTTGTTCAAGGAGGGTATTGATATCCCTAAGGTAAACATAGTCCCAATAAGGCAGGTTATCGTTCGTCCTTGAGGCACCACCTTGGGCTATTGAGTTGGAATTACCCCTGGAGTCAGTGGCTTCATCCGTATAATTATGCCATTGGGTAACCGCAAATGCCCTGTATGGAAATCTGGAATAAAGGTCTGTCAGAAAGGCACGAACCAAAGCCGGGTCATCCCAAACTACGGCATCCGATATTTTGTCCAATGGCTGTCTGTCGAAAATATCATCTCCACAGGAGGATAAATTAACGAACAATATTAATAAGTATATTCTATATAGTTTCATGATCCCCGGATTTAGAAATTCAACATTAGACCTAAATTATAAGTCCCGACTGGAGGGTGGTAGTCACCAAATGCACGAGCAGGACTTGTATCTGCCTCAGGATCCAGAAAATCCAATTGAGAAAAAGTGAGCACATTGTACCCTGATACAAAAATTTTGGAATTTTCTATGCCGTATTTGGCCAGCATCTCTTTAGGTAAATTATAACCCAATTGTACGTTTTTCAACCTCACATAGGCACCGTTTACCAGCCAAAACTGGGAATTTCCGGCATAACTCCTATGGCTTCTGTTGTATCCGTCCGTAGCAAAAATGGGCCGTGTTGCACCGGAAGTATTGGAAGGCATCCAGGGATTTTCAGGTATGTAGGCATTGTTAGCTATATAAGTAATTGGTGAATTGTCCGCATAGAATGGCATGGTCAAGTCGGGTGAACTTCGTAAATTAAAATTATAGAGACCCGCTCCTTGCCAAAGCATACTAAAATCAAAGCCCTTCCAACTAAAGCTTCCATTGATGCCATAAGTGAACCTTGGGAAAGTTCCACGGCCCGCTACAATCATATCCTCATTGGTAATTCTTCCATCCTCATTGCTGTCAATAAACTTGATATCACCTGGCCGGATGGTCGCATTTCCCCTTCCGTCAATATCCGCCCAGTTTTGGATTTCTT
>JBBDSB010000170.1:0-1540 GCA_040905205.1 Cyclobacteriaceae bacterium | reverse complement strand
GGGTGGTACCTGCTACCGTAACAGATGCACCCGGCAATGGATCCCCGTTATCATCCTTTACAGTTCCGGAAACCTGTATATCCATTAAAAGAGCAGATAAATCTTCATCGAACTTATCGATTGAAGCATTCCCCTCGGTATTGGGGGATGCAACACTTTTTTCCCCGATAAATTTACTGCCCGGGTCCGTTGAACCAAAAGAAGCCACCGGAAGGATAAATACCAGTGACAAACAACATGCGGCCCAAGCCCTTGTAAAGGGGATAGTTTTTTGCCTTATCTGGTTTTGATCAAAACAGCAACCAGATGCTTTACTTGTTTTAGTATAATTTGTTCTCATAACAATATGGTTGATTGAAGAGGTTAAATTTATTAAGATGCCTCTAACCGTGCATCCAATATCTTAACCATATTGTGTGGTATTTTGCCTTTTACCACAAAAAATGCTTGAATTATTAATTAAGTAAACTGCCAAATTTTCAAAAAGATACCGGGTTTGGACCCATACTATGCAGACCTAAAAACATAGATTCAATTATGGATTAATAAGTATTGCAGGTGCTAAAACTTACTTCATTCCTATGCACCATCTAATTCAAAAGATATTTGGGATTTTTAACGTAAAGGGTTTTTCTCACACCCGGTCCATGCTGATCATACTGCCCAAGTGATTTTCTTTCTGCTTGGGCCATTCTAATTAACCGGTCAACTATTTCTGGATGCTCATTTGATTTATCCAGACTTTCTCCTGGATCTTCCTTTAAGTTATACAGTTCTATTTCCTCTGGAAAGTGGGTCAAATTATAGGTGCTTTTCATGATATTTTCCCGCTCAGGGGCAGAAAATCCCCCCAAAAGATTGAGTTTCCAATCACCAAGCCTTACGGCCATCAGGTATCCTGCATGCCAATGAAAGAAAGGCCTGTCCTGCTGACTTCTTTCCGGAAAGAAGAAAAGGGATGAAATATCGGCCCCATCTCTTTTTATTTTCCTGTCCATTTCCATATTGGCCAATGAAGCAAATGTTGGTAAGAGGTCTAAAACTGATGCCTGCGCATGACATGTAGTACCTGGGGCAATCTTACCTGGCCACCAGGCGATAAAAGGGACTCGGATACCTCCTTCATAGACCAGCCCCTTACTCCCCCTTAATATACCATTACTGCCACCAAACTTGAGTGCTCCCCCGTTGTCTGAAGTGAAAATTACCAGGGTGTTTTCCGCCAGTTGCGTCTCTTTGAGGTATTTCAATATCTCCCCGGTAGACTAACTGATTTCGGCAACACTAGCTCCATAATGACTATTGGGGTGATTGGTTTGGTGATGAAAAGCCTCCCTGGCTGCCACCGGGACATGAGGCATAGTATGAGAAAGGTAGAGAAAAAATGGCTGTTCTTTATTTTCATCAATCCACTTTAACGATGCTTCGGTATATTTTTGAGTCAAAGTGGCTTGATGTTCCCTGTTTTTTGCTCCACCTTTAATGCTTTCTACGACTGCTTTATTTTTCATCAAAGGAAGTATAGGCTCATCATTTACAC
>JBBDSB010000169.1:0-1545 GCA_040905205.1 Cyclobacteriaceae bacterium | reverse complement strand
CGTTAGATGGCATGTTATCTTTTTCGTGAGACAGGAAACTAATAAGCCCATTTACTCCACCAAACCAAATTTTGCCATTTCTATCTTGCATTAAACAACGCCCAAAGTCAATTGTAAACGGGCAAAATGGATTTAAGAATTGGTTATAGGACATAAAACGTATCTGGTTTTCATTTTCAAGAATTAAGTCCAGTCCGCCTCCATGTAGGGCAACCCAAATTCTGTGTTTATCGTCCTCAATAATATCATATATTTCATTGCCATGAATGGCATAGGGCTGGGATGCATCGGGTAAAAACTGTTTAAATTTTGAACTTTCCAGCTTATTGTGGTATTTTTTCAGGTCGAGAACAAATAATCCATTTCTTTTTGATCCCAGCCATAAACGTCCTTTTGAATCTTCGCAAAAACTAAAATAGCCAGTGCCTATGAAATTGTTTTGTCCGTCTTTTGCGGAGAATATATGCTTGATATTCAGATTACGGTCATATACGTAAAGCTCATTGGAATAAGTGCTACACCAAATATTACCATAGGAATCTTCAAAAATATTATGGATTTTATTATCAAACTTGAATTCGGGATCTTTATTGGGAAGTAATACCTTAAATTGTTTTTCCTTAATATTGGTTTTTGAAATTCCAAATTGTGTTCCAATCCAGATGTTTTCACCACGGTCGATACATATGCTAAGAACGCGGTTTGAAATAAGGCTCATTGGATTGTTTGGATTATTTAAAATTTTTCGGATAGATTCTTTTTGTTTGTCATAATAAATAATACCATCCTGACGTGTTAACATCCAGATATTTCCTTTGCTATCTTCTTCAAAAGATGTGAGAACCTGGAAGAGGTCAAACTTTTTACTTTTCTCTAAATCAACTGGAAAAAATTTCATTTTAGAGCTTTTCGTGTTAAGTCGGAAAATGCCCTGAAAGTTAATTGCACGGAACCACAGAGATTTATCGGAAGCAATAAATAGATGATGAATATACCCCAGTGGTTTATCGGAGTAATGGCTTGTATGCGAAATCAGTTCTCCGGTTTTGGACGAAATACATAAAAAACCATTGTCTTTTGTCGATATCCATAATTTATCATCATAGCCCGAAATTGAGGTAATCTTTTTTAAATCAATACCTTTGATATTCTCAAAAATTCTGTAAACTTTAGTATCTAATTGGTAACTTATCAGCCCTTTTCCTTCTACAGCAAAATAAAGTATCGAATCTTTTTGGTATAAATTTGTTGTACTACTATTTGCCAGAAGAGCCCTTGTTAGAAGCTTAAATTCAAACTTTTGTGAATTCGGCTTAATTTTTAAATATACTGGTCCCGACCGGGTGTCCAACCAAATGTTGTTGGCATCGGTAGCAAAAACACCTTTTACATGTGTATCCAAATCCAGTAATTCTTTACTGAAAGGGTATTTACCAACTAATTTAAATGCTTCTGATTTAATGTCAACAACAAAAACACCAATATCCTCGAATGTTAGCACTGCAAAACCATCATCATGAATAAATAAGTTATAGTTGGAACTTT
>JBBDSB010000168.1:0-9324 GCA_040905205.1 Cyclobacteriaceae bacterium | reverse complement strand
TTTCAAAAAGAACTTCCATGGGCCAAGCCTGGGGAGAAATGGGTTTTGATGGAAAGAATTTTTTCTCTTTAATTTATACGAATTGCTGTATTATAAATTAGTGTGTTAATCATTATTCCGCCCTTACAGGGCTTTGTGAATTGGTCATTGCCTCAATCACAGGGCTGCACCCTGTGTTGGAATATTTCGCCCTTTCAGGGCTGGAAAAACCTCCTCAAATTTTTAAAATACATTTTCATAATAAATTGTCCCCCGTTGTTTTTCCCAGGTCTAAGCATACATTATAACAAAATATAATTCCTTAATCGAAATGATTTTCAAGGTATGTATCTTTAATTTATGTTATTTTTAAAATTTTGATCACTTTTCCAGTACTTGGGTAAAGTTTACATATTTTTAATTTCACCTACCAAACCATTGAGCACTTTTTTGGCATCACCAAACAACATTCTGGTTTTTGGGTCAAAAAACAAGGCGTTTTCAATGCCAGCATAACCTGAGCTCATGCTTCTTTTGATCACAATGACATTGGTGGCTTTATTTACCTCCAGTATAGGCATGCCGAAAATAGGGCTGGAAGGGTCATCGTTAGCTGCCGGATTAACTACATCATTGGCACCGATCACCATCACCACATCGGTATTTGGAAACTGCTCGTTGATATCATCCATTTCTATCAATTTATCATAGGAAACATCCGACTCTGCCAACAATACATTCATGTGGCCCGGCATCCTCCCCGCAACAGGATGAATCCCGTACAAAACTTCCACACCCTTTTCTTCCAATATTTTTTCAAGATCATGGACAGCATGCTGAGCTTGTGCCACGGCCAGTCCATATCCTGGCACCACTACCACTCTTTTGGCATAAGCCAATAAAATGGAAGAATCATATTGGTTGATTTCTTTGGCCACCTGATCCCCGGACTGTCCCGGTGCTGCCACACCCGATGCTGTACCAAATGAGGTAAAAAGGATATTTGAGACGGACCTGTTCATGGCTTTCGCCATTAGAAGCGTCAATAAAAGTCCAGCTGATCCCACCAGAATCCCGCCCATTAACATGACCTTATTGTCATACAACAGGCCAGTGGTGGCAGCTGTAACCCCGGTAAGGGCATTCAATAGAGAGATGACAACGGGCATGTCTGCACCGCCAATGGGATAGACAAATAACAATCCATAAATAAGGGATAAAATCACCAGTACATATACCAAAACCGGCTGAGGTTCGCCGGAAGCAATAACGTAAACAGCAAGGGCTACGGCTAAAGCTAAAACCAAGAATCCCATCAATTTGTTGATCCTAATATCCTTTAATACGCCCTGCAATTTTCCCATGGCCACCATGGAACCTGAAAATGAGACCGACCCGATGACCAAACTGGCCATCAAAACCGTTCCTTTTCCTATTTCATCAACCGGTAAATCGCCATATTCGACTAAACCTATCAAAGCAGCTGCTGCACCGCCCATACCGTTAAAAAAGGAGACCAGTTGAGGCATGGCCGTCATTTGGACAGAATTGGCTGAATAAAGCCCTACGATTGTTCCCATACCCATGCCTACCAAAATCAAAACCACATTGTCTAAATCCGGGGTAAGAAAAGAAGCAAGAATGGCCAGTATCATTCCGGACAAGGCGATGGCGTTTCCCCGTCTGGCGGTATCCGGATGGCTCATCAATTTAATGCCTAAAATAAAAAGTACCACCGCTACCAAATAGCAAATATCAATTATCTGTAAAATCATGAGTATTATTTTTTACCGGGTTTTTTCTTAAACATTTCTAACATTCTGTTGGTGACTGCAAAACCCCCGACCACATTGAGGGTAGCCAAAAAAACTGCCAAAAAACCTAGAGAAAGACCTAGGATATTGGAAGGATCGGTTTTGCCCAAAACGATAATGGAGCCTACGATCACCACTCCGGACAAGGCATTTGATCCTGACATCAAAGGGGTATGCAAAACCGTGGGTACCTTGGATATCACTTCAATTCCAACAAAAATAGCCAAAATGAAAATATAGAATTCTTGTTGATTCTCTGATAAATATTGTAATATAGCTTCCATTATTTTTGTAATAAAGGTGGATATACGATGGCTCCATCATGGGTTATGCAAGTTCCCTTGATGATTTCATCTTCAAAATTCAAATTGATTTTATCTTCCTTCAGCAAAATCTTTAGAAAGTTTTGCACATTCTTGCTGTACATTTTGCTGGCATCTTCTGGCATGGTGGAAGGAAGTGCAGAGTTGCCTATGATGGTGACACCTTCAAAAGTGACGGTTTCATTGTTTACCGTACCTTCACAGTTACCTCCATTGGCCGCCGCAAGGTCTACTACCACGGCACCAGCCTTCATCTGCTTAAGCATGTCCCTTGTAATAAGCAACGGGGCTTTTCTACCTGGTATCAAGGCAGTGGTGATGACCACATCTGACTTGACAATGGATTTTTCCAACATTTCCGATTGTTTTTTCTTGTATTCCTCGGATTGTTCTACGGCGTACCCGCCCGCAGTTTTGTCTTCCACAGCTCCCGGTACTTCCACAAATTTGCCACCCAAACTCTGCACCTGTTCCTTCACTGATGGTCTGGTATCAAAGGCTTCTACTACTGCTCCTAATCTTTTGGCGGTGGCAATGGCCTGCAACCCTGCCACACCGGCTCCTATCACCAAAACTTTGGATGGGGCAATGGTTCCCGCAGCAGTCATGAACATTGGGAAAAACCTTGGTAAATTGGAGGCCGCTAATAAAACGGCTTTATATCCTGAGACCGTGCTCATCGAGGATAGAATATCCATGCTTTGAGCCCTGGATATCCTCGGTATGGAATCCATACTGAAAAGGGTAATACCCGCATCCGCGATTTTCTCAATTAATTCCTTGGCGAACAAAGGCTGGTATACCCCTAAAAGAAATTTTCCTTTGGCCGGACCATTTCTTTCTTTTTCTTCCATTGGGTTGATTTGAAAAAGCATCTCTGCGGCCTCTAACACGCCGGACCTCTCCAGGATTTCCGCTCCTGAATCCTGATATAAGCGGTCCGACAAAAATGAAAGATCGCCTGCGCCTTTTTCAACCAGGATTTTATTTCCTGAAGCACTAAGGACTTTTACCGCTTCAGGATGTAGGGATACCCGGGTCTCCGGTGAAGGTTCTTTTAATAATCCTATAATCATAATGGTGGTTTATTGATGTATGCGGTTCATTTGTAAATCCAAAATTAAATGTTTTCCCTATTGGAATTTTTCTTTAGGTTACCCGATAGGGGATCAAACTCTCAAGCAGTGCAAAAAAAAGCATTTTTTTACGGATTATTCAGTATTGTCTTCTAAATCTTTCAATAATCAGGTGGAAATATAATTTTTTAATTAAATGCCAGGACAATCCAAAAATATTTATTACCAATCCCTTTCAAAATCTGCAAGGTGGAATAGCATTGGTATTTTAATATACATAAGAAAAATTTAATAATTGAATGAAGAACCTTCATTTCAGTACCAAAGGAGCGTTGGCCCGAAAAAAATCCGAGCCTGTCCCGAATTTTCTCGGGAGGAGCGCGGGTGGACATGTGCGGGGAAGGATATTTTTTTCTTGATTTTTTGGTACTTTTGAATCAAAGCCTGTCCCGAGCAGGGAATCGAATCGGGGTCAAAAGTACAGAGAATAAAAGGTTTAACAGCTGGTTTTATGGCCAATATTATAAACTAACGATAATCCACAATTTTCTTCAAAACAACCATGAGATACCTAAAACAACTAATAATAACCTGTATTTATTTTATTACCAGTTATTACCAAAAAATGGGGTTGACGCTTGACAAAGTCAAGGGGAAAAATACTTTTTAAATTAAATGCCGGGACATTCAAAAAACATTCTTACCAATTCCATTTTATCCATTAATTCCAATTTAAAATTGAAAATCCCAGCCTGTATATTACCTTCATGTTCATGAAAAATTTTAAAATAATTTTATTCCTGTTTTTTCTTCCCTTAATGGCTCATGGGCAGCAACCTGTTTATGATGATAGGACAGCTGATCCCTATCCCTATTTGGATTATTGGCCGGTTTTATTGCTCCCTATTTTTGGAATAGTGGTTTACAGGTTATGGAAACGCAGGAAAAAACCTAATAATTGACCATGGATTCAGCAATTCAAATTTCCTCTTAGGTTTTTCCACAAAATGGGATTAATTTTATTTTCCTCATTAGAAATGTTAAAGCATGCTTACCCAAATTAACTGTTTAGCCACCTTGATACTTGCAGCATTTTTATTTTTATGTAGCGGTACCGTGGCATCGCAGGACCGGAGAATGGAATTGGCCAAAGAAATGGAATATTCCATTCAGGAGGAAATGTTGAACAAATGGTATCCACAGGCATATGATGTGGTGGATGGAGGTTATATCAGCAGTTTCGAATTCGATTTTTCCCCTTCCGAAAATCAGAATAAAATGATTGTGTCTCAGGCAAGACATCTGTGGACCCTTTCAAAAGCTGCCATGAGGTATCCTGATCAGGACCATTATCTGGATGGTGCAGCATTGGGATATCATTTTATAAAAACCAAATTCTGGGATCGGGAAGAAGGTGGTTTCCACACTTTGCTTGATAAAAAGGGGGGACTGTTGCAATCCTCCGAAGTGGCCAAGACAGCTTATGGCAATGCTTTTGGAATTTATGGTCTGGCGGCCTATTTTCAAAGTACAGGAGACAGCAGCGCATTGGAATTGGCCATCAAAACTTTTTATTGGCTGGAAGAAAAAAGCCACGATACCGTATACGGTGGGTACTTTCAATCCCTGGCACAAAACGGAAGTCCCCTGAAGCGAAATAATGAAACCCTTTCCACCTCTACCATAGGATATAAAGATCAAAACAGTTCTATTCATTTGTTGGAGGCATTTACGGAACTGTACACAGTTTGGAAAAATCCCTTGCTTAAGGAAAGATTGGAGGAGTTATTATTGATTATCAGGGATACGATCGTACAGGAGCAAGCCTATCTGCAACTTTTTTTATATCCAGACTGGAAACCGGTTTCATTTAGGGATTCATCAAGAGAGGTGATTGAAGCGCACCTTTCCATTGATCATGTTTCTTATGGCCATGATGTGGAAACAGCTTATTTAATGATGGAGGCTTCCCATGCTTTGGGTTTAAAAAACGATAAAAAAACCTGGGAGGTAGGTAAAAAAATGGTGGATCATGCTTTGAAGTTTGGTTGGGATAAGGAAATTGGTGGATTTTTTGACGGAGCTTATTACTTTAAGGGAAAGAAGGAACCAGAGGTGATGAAAGATACAAAAAACTGGTGGGCACAGGCTGAAGGATTGAATACGCTCCTGATTATGGCTGATTTATATCCTGATGATAAGAATAATTATTTTTTGAAATTTGAACAACAGTGGGATTATATCCAAAAATACCTTATCGATCCTATTCATGGGGAATGGTATTCAGGGGGCTTGGATAAACAGCCACAACTTAAAAAAAACCAAAAGGGACATATCTGGAAAACCGCTTACCATAATTTTAGGTCTTTGGATAATTGTGTCCAAAGATTGAGGAAACCGAGCCAACCTTTGACTATTAGATGATACAGAACCCATTAATAACATATTATACGGGTCTTTATAAAATTTCAATTTTTCAATGTTGTACTTTTCCCTATATTAATGGCCGAATTATTAATTCTAAACACCCTGGCTTTAAAAGTGGTTAAATATTCTTAACTAAATTAAATACGAAAGGGCTGCTTTCAAGAAGGGAAATCAGAGACTTAGTCAGTTTCCTGGCTACCTTGGATGAAGAAGAATGGAAGGGGTGAATAACAACGAAAAACAGAATATGTCAAAAACTTTGCATCATATATTGTGGAATAAATCTCGTATGACAATTAGAATCAGATTAACAAGTGGCCCCGGTTTTTTGAGCTATTTTTTTATTTGGATGGTTTCATTTTTGATAATCAGTTCCTGTACTAAGGAAAAACAAGAATTGGAGATCAAAAAACTTTCTAAGGAAGAAGTAGAAGTGCTTGCCTCCTCTATAGAAGAACTGGTCAATCCGGAACTTCATGAAGACCTGTCTCTCAGTGTTTGGGCAGTAGATTCCCTGGTGGCAGATCCCATTTCCATACAGGTGGATGATCTTGGAAGGGTATTTTACTCTAGAACAAACAGAAGAAAAATTTCTGAATTCGACATCAGAAGCCATCAGGATTGGGAAATATCCTCCATCCAAATGCAAGATGTTGAGGACCGAAGAGATTTTATCCATGAAGAATTGTCCCCCGAAAACAGTTCCCAAAATCAGTGGTTGCCCGATATCAATCAAGATGGTTCTCATGATTGGAAGGACCTTACGGTAGAAAAGGAAAATGTGTACCGTTTGGAGGATACGGATGGGGATGACAGGGCGGACATGGCGCAATTGGTCGTAAGGGATTTCAGTGAAGAGGTTACGGACGTTGCAGGCGCTGTCATGTACCATGATGGTGATCTTTTTGTAGGAGTAGCACCAGACTTATGGCGCATGAATGACAGTGATGGTGACGGAATGATGGATAAAAAAACATCTATTGCGCACGGTTTTGGTGTTCATATTGGATTTGGCGGACATAATATGTCTGGGTTGAAAGTAGGTCCGGAAGGGAAAATTTATTGGGGAATAGGTGATATCGGATTTAATGGGGAAGATATGGAAGGAAATCAACATGTATACCCTAATACTGGCGTGATTGCCAGAGCCAATCCAGATGGATCGGACTTCGAAATTTTTGCTTATGGTGTAAGAAATACCCATGAATTCGCTTTTGATCAATTTGGTAATTTAATCAGTGTGGATAATGATGGGGATCATCGGGGGGAAAGAGAGCGAATCGTATACCTGGTGGACGGATCGGATACTGGCTGGAGGATCAACTGGCAATTTGGGAAATACAGGGATCCAAAAAACAATGAATATAAAGTATGGATGGATGAAAAAATGCACCTTCCACGGAACCAGGAGCAGGCGGCCTATTTTATCCCGCCCATCGCCAATTATATAAATGGCCCTACCGGTATGGTGTATAATCCCGGTTTGGCATTAGGGGAACAATGGAAGCAGAAATTTTTTGTTGCTGAATTTGCTGGAAATCCGGCCCGGTCCGGAATTCATGCCTTTAGTTTGAAGCCCAAAGGGGCCTCATTTGAACTGGAAGAAACCCAACAGGTTATGGGTGGTATTTTGGCGACAGGAATGGATTTTGCGCCGGATGGATCGCTGTACTTTGCTGATTGGATTGATGGTTGGGTAAACAAGGGGTATGGCAGAATATGGAAATTAGTGGACCATACTGCTGATAATAAAGATCAAATGAAGCAGGTTGCCGCCACCTTAAAATTGGATTTCGGAGATGTCCAAACGGCTGAATTATCTGAAATGTTGGGATCTGAAGACCAGCGGATTCGACAAAAATCCCAATTTGAATTGGCTAAAAGAGGGGAGGAAGGCCTGGAGGTTTTTCTTCTAAACCTAAAGCAAACAGCAAACCGGATGGCCAGAATTCACGCCATATGGGGTATTTCCCAACTTTCGAGAAAAAAGGCAGGGATTGCCGAACACTTGTTGCCATTTCTGGATGATCCCGATAATGAGATCAGGGCCCAAATTGCGAAATGGTTGGGAGATCTGAAATTTAAAGAGGCAGGTCCACACATT
Source organism: Cyclobacteriaceae bacterium (assembly GCA_040905205.1). Classification (GTDB taxonomy): domain Bacteria; phylum Bacteroidota; class Bacteroidia; order Cytophagales; family Cyclobacteriaceae; genus Cyclobacterium. The sequence continues at coordinate 1,601 of JBBDSB010000168.1, read as the reverse complement.
CTGCCTCTTTTAAAAGATCCAGATCCAAGGGTAAGGTTTTTTGCTGCAGAGGCCCTTGGAAGAATAGCGTATCAACCTTCCTTTTCAGGTATGGTAGAACTTTTGGAAAGCAATAATGATGAAGATGTTTATATCCGGCATGCGGCAAGCCTGGCATTGGCAAGATTGAATAATGTCGAGAAGGTTTTGGAATTAAAAAACCACAGTTCTTCTGCTGTGAGATTGGCAGCCGTACTGGCATTAAGAAGAATGAAAGATCCGGGGATTAGGATTTTTCTGGAAGATCGGGATGAATACATTGTAGCAGAAACGGCAAGGGCGATCAATGATGATTTTTCCATTTTGGAGGCTATTCCGGATTTAGGAAATATTCTAAACAGGGAAGGTTTGGAATCTGAACCGCTATTGAGAAGGGCAATCAATGCCAATTTGAGGTGGGGCTCCGAAGAGGGGTTGAACAATTTGATAAAGTTTGCGGCAAATGAAAGTGCCCCAAAACCCATGAGGGTAGAAGCCATCAATGCCCTTTCAACATGGGCCGTACCCTCAGTTCTGGATAGAGTAGATGGTTGGTATCGGGGAAATACGGAGCGGGAAACAGCATTTCTCCAGGCCACGGCTTCACAACCCTTAATAAATTTACTGGACCATGCGGATAAAGATATCAGAATCGGGGCAGTTCGTTCTATTGGAAATTTAAATATTGGAGATGGTGGGGAAAAATTACTCGGAAAATTGGAAAGGGATCCTTCACCTGAAGTAAGGGAAACCAGTATCAGGGTGATGGCCAATATGAAAGATGCCCCTGTCGGTAAAGGCATTGAACTGGCGCTAACGGACAAAGATAAAAATGTAAGGGTGGCTGGTTTGGATTTATTGGAAAAGCTGGATATTCCAGATACCACAAAGGCAGAATTATTATCGGTAGTAATTCAAAAGAGGACCATTGAAGAACAACAGGCAGCTGTCCTGACTCTGGGACAGCTGGATGAAAAGGCTTCTTACCCTGTTTTTGAATATCTATTGAGCCAATTGGAGGATGGCGAGTTTCCCCAAGCCATAGAATTGGAGTTTTATGAAGCGATGGAAAATACGGGTTCCAAGAAGTTATTGGATAAATACGGGGAAATGAAATCTGAATTGACGGAGGATGAATTATTGGCTTCCTATAGCAGCAGCCTTTATGGAGGAGATTTGGCTAAAGGTAGAAGGATTTTCTTTCAACATGCCACGGCCCAGTGCATAAAATGTCATGCATATGATGATTATGGAGGAAATGCCGGTCCGAGACTGAATGGCATTGGGGCTGAACTCAATCGGAAAGAATTGTTGGAAGCCTTAGTGGATCCCAGTAAAAGGCTGGCCCCGGAATTTGGTGTTGTTACCCTGGAGCTGGAAAACAATCAAAAAATGGCAGGTATCAAATCCGAAGAAAATGCCTCCAGCATTACCCTCAAAATGGGCAACCAGCCGGACACGGTCATTTTAAAAAAGGACATTAGGGAAAGGAGGGATGCCCCCTCCAGTATGCCGAACATGAGGGACTTTTTAAGTCGCAGAGAAATCAGGGATTTGGTCAGTTTTCTGGCCACTTTAAAAGA
>JBBDSB010000167.1:0-9352 GCA_040905205.1 Cyclobacteriaceae bacterium | reverse complement strand
CGGGAAAAACGTGCCCTAGCCTACCTGATTTTTCTAGATGGGCAAGGTTGGCCCATTGATTACAAGAATAAAACGAAGAAATTTTGTTCGCTTCTTTTTCTGTTTTAAGTTTAATATTCAAGGGAAACCCAAAACCAATATCTCCTCGGAGAATGCCTTCTGTTTTGCTGTCGAAAAGGTGTTTCCAAAATGAAAGGCCGTCTAAATAGGCCTTTATATGGTCAACCCGGCCTTCACCGACTTTTAAGATCCTTTCATAGATGAGCTCCAAGGACTCCTCTTCGGAGATGGTCATCGCTGAAAAAAATTCATTGCTGACACCGTATTTTTTAGTAATTTTTTTGGCAATATAGCCATCCGTACCTTTAATTTCATGATTACCTCTATGGCCATGGGTAAAGGTTTTTATTTTTTTTGCGGCTTCACTTTTTGCCAATAGCGTCAATAGTATTCCCCGGCTGTCCTTTCCTCCTGAAAGGGTGACCGCCCACTTATCAAAGTCCAGACGCAGATGATTAAAAGTATTGCGAATGGCATCAAAAACCCTATTATATCCTTCTTTCTTCGTTATTTTTCTGTTTTCAAAAACTATGGGTTCGGATTTGACATTTGCTGTCCAGTTTTCTTTATCCAAAAGAAAAGCGGAATCTGGGGGCAATAGTTTAATCCTTTTGTCCCATGAAAAAAACGGGCCCAGGGAACCTGTCGACAACATCCAGGGAACAACCTCATGATTAAATTCAAAATTCCCTAAAAACATCACAATGGCCCTTTGGGAGGTAGCTGCGATAAAGTGCTCCTTATCCATATAATACCAGATGGACCGCGTTCCTGCGACATCAGAGCAAATCTCACAAAACTTAGCATGATCCCTGAAAATGGCAAAAGAACCATCGATGCCCGCTTGCCCAATTGCATCCCATTCCTTGAAATCACCAAAAAGCCCGCCCATCAAAACCCCTGATTCGGTTTTAAGCAGAGAGGAAGTCGGATTCATAATTCCGTAGGACCACTTTCCCTTTACATATATTTCAGGTTCATTGGCTTGTATGTTATCAGGTTCTAAATGGGTACATATTTTTAATAATTTATTTTCAATTCCCTGATCAAAATCAGTTCTTTTCCAAATACAAATTATTTTCGACATAGGGGATTTTGGGTGAAATTAGGCTTAGGGATTAGAAAGCGTTTGGCAAAATTGTTTTCTAACAACCAATATTTGGAAATAAATTTGAACATACAGAAGAAATTCCATTTGACAAACGATTGTTTTATGAAATTAGTTAGCTTCGTCAAAATTGCCATAAAAAACTTGAACGCCCTAAAAATATCGCGTTTTTATAAAAAATGAATGATATGGAACTAAAAGACATTAAAAAAGCGCCGATAGCTATCGGCGCAATTTGAAAAAATTGCAAGGAGTAATAAAAAAATGTGCTGTATTACTGGTTCAAAAGTAAGCCTAATTATTTGGCACCAATGAAAATTCCGGTTAAGATTTCTTTATTTAAGAGGCTGTGCTGTTAATGATTCATTAATATGAGGGCAGGCAGACTAGATCATTGCCTGCCAATCCCTTTATTTTTTGTACTTTTGCATCAAATACCGACAATTTGAAAACAAGAACATTAAAGAAAGATAAAGTCAATGTCATCACCATGGGTTGTTCCAAAAACCTGGTGGATTCAGAAGTATTGCTTAGTCAATTGAAAGGCAATGGAATTGAGGCCCATCATGAATCCAAAGGCCGGGACAACAATATTGTGATCATTAATACCTGTGGTTTTATAGACAATGCCAAGCAGGAATCCATCAATACTATTTTGGAATATGCTGAAGCCAAAGACAAAGGGCTGGTAGATAAGGTATATGTTACCGGATGTCTTTCCCAAAGGTACAAAGACGAATTGGAAGCCGAGATTCCACAGGTGGACGCTTTTTTTGGAACCAGGGATTTACCCGCTTTACTAAAAAAGTTCAAGGCGGATTACAAGCAAGAGCTGGTGGGCGAAAGGTTGCTCAGCCATGCCTCGCATTATGCCTATATGAAAATATCAGAAGGATGTGACCGTCCTTGTTCCTTTTGTGCAATACCCCTGATGAGAGGGGGACATGTGTCCAGGCCTATTGAGGAACTGGTCAAAGACGCCCGGCATAAAGTGTCCCTGGGCACCAAGGAATTGTTGCTGATCGCCCAGGATTCCACCTATTATGGATTGGACCTCTATAAAAAGCGAAAATTGCCTGATTTGATGCGTGCATTGTCTGATGTGGAGGGCCTGGAATGGATAAGGCTTCACTATGCTTATCCAACAGGATTTCCCATGGAAGTGGTTGATGTGATGGCCGAGCGGTCCAACATCTGTAATTACCTGGACATCCCTTTGCAGCATGGGTCCACGGAGGTCCTGAAGACCATGCGGAGGGGGACTACCAGGGAAAAACAGGAAGCATTGATTACCGGAATAAGAGAAAAAATTCCTGAGTTGGCCATCAGAACTACGCTGATAGCCGGCCACCCTGGTGAGGGGGAAAAGGAATTTGAGGAAATGGTTGATTTTGTGAAAAGGATGAGGTTTGAAAGGCTGGGGGTATTTACTTATTCCCATGAAGAGGACACTCACGCCTTTCAGATGAAGGACCATGTACCTGCATCAGTTAAACAAGACAGGGCCAATTATTTGATGCAGGTTCAGGAACAGATTTCGTTTGAACTTAATCAGGATAAAATCGGGAAGACATTCAAAGTGTTGATTGATAAAAAGGAAAACGGAAACTTTGTGGGCAGGACCGAATTCGACTCTGTGGAAGTTGACAATGAAGTATTGATCAATGCCCAAAAGTTCTATTGCAGAATAGGGGACTTTGTGATGGTGAAAATTACGGAGGCTACCGAATTTGACTTGTTTGGGGATGTGGTGAAATAAGTACCTGGAAAAAATCTTAAATTTTCTCTCCTGTTTGGGATGAGGTTTTTTATTTTAGCGCTTCATTAAAAAACACTTATTCCAATTTTATATGCAATTAATAGAAGTCACTACGGATGTCCACCGCAAAGAATTCCTTCAAATGGCAGTGATGCTTTACCGCGATGAAAAAAACTGGATCAGACCTTTGGATAATGACATTGAAGGACTTTTTGATCCTTCGGATAATAAACTTTTTAAATCAGGTGCAAAAGCAATCCGCTGGCTGCTGCAGGATGACAATGGAAAAACCATAGGAAGAAATGCTGCTTTTATCAATCCAAAATGGAAAGAAAAACAACCTACCGGAGGAATGGGCTTTTTTGAATGCATTAATGATAAAGATGCTGCATTTAAACTGTTTGACGCAGCCAGGGATTGGCTGATGGGGCAGGGAATGGAAGCCATGGACGGACCTGTCAATTTGGGTGAGCGGGATAAGTGGTGGGGATTGTTAGTGGATGGCTATTCCCCTGCAAATTATAATATGCATTGGAATTTTGGTTATTACCGGGAATTGTATGAAACATATGGCTTTCAGGTTTATTTTAAACAGTACACTTATATGAGGGGAGTTCGGGGGGTCCACATCGAAGAAAAAATGGAGGAAAGGGCCAAGCAAATTTTGGTCAACCCTGACTTTCATTTCAAATACCTTAAGGGAAAAGAACTCTGGGAGCGATTTCCGGAATATTTTATGACAGTTTACAATCAGGCCTGGGCACGAATGATGGGGAAAACCATATCTGAAAGGGAAGCCAAGTTGATGCTTGCAAAAATGAAATCGGTCATTGATCCCCATCTGATTTATTTTGGATTTTATAAAAATGAGCCTGTTGCTTTTTTTATCAGTATTCCAGAAATCAACCAGATTTTTAAATATGTTGACGGAAAGCTTGACTTACTGGGCAAAATTAAGTTTTTATGGTATAAAACAATAAGTCCCCCGGAAAAAATGTTGGGATTGGTATTTGGCGTAATTCCCAAATTTCAGGGAAAAGGGGTGGAAAGTGCTTTGGCCATTACCTATAGAGACACCATTGCTGAAAAAAAACTAGCTTACAAGACCATTGAAATGAACTGGATTGGTGATTTCAACCCTAAAATGATGAGGGTTTGTGAACAGATCAGCGCCAAAATTTACAAAACCCATCATACTTATCGGTATCTTTTTGATAGGGAAAAACCTTTTGAAAGGCATCCCATCCTGTAAACCGTATTAATAAATTTTTAATGGCAGAGTCAGGAACTGGCCTTCTCAATTTTAACCCTTTTTCCTGCAAATATTTATTTGATCATGCTTAACATTAGTTCAAATATAAAAATTTCTTTAATGGCTTTGGCGGGAGCTGCTCTGGAAGAAGGAATAAAGGATCTTCACCTTCAACTGGCTGAATTGCAGGCAGCTTCCGAGGGAGAAGGAAAAAGTTCTGCCGGAGACAAATATGAAACGGGTAGGGAGGTCATCAACCAAAGCAGGGGTGTATTGAAGAAACAACTTGTCGGTCTGGAGTTAATGAAATACCAACTGAAAGCCATACCCACCAAGCCTTCCATTAGGGTGGAGGAAGGTGCCATCCTTCAATTGGAAATGGGTTACCTTTGGGTGGCGGTACCATTGGGGAAACTGGAACTTGAAAGTCGCATCTTTCAAGTGGTATCCAAAGACTCCCCCTTATTGGCCGCTTTGTGGGGTTTAAAAAAGGGGGAAACTGGGAATTTTAAGGGGAAAAATTTTAAAGTGTTGGAAATTTTTTAATATTTTTTCCAAATCAACAGCAATAAGCTGCGATGTATTTTCTTATGAAGCCCTGGATGCGGAAGGCGAAGAACTGGACTTGATCGAGGAGGGAAATCCCAAACCTTATATCATTTCGGTGGAAACTCCGGAAGAATAATAACCTTCATTTTATAGAAAACCCCTTTCTTTTGAGGAAGGGGTTTTCTATTACTTGAATGTCAAGAATATATTTTTAATCGAACCAAAATTTGCTTTTTGGTTGTTTAAAATTATGTTCAACTGTATCAATAAGATATGTCCCCCACCTATACCTATCCCCGTCCTGCGCTTACGGCAGATGCCGTGGTTTTTTGTGCAACCGATAAAACCATTCTCTTAATTCAGAGGAAAAATGAGCCTTTTAAAGATCAATGGGCGCTACCTGGGGGATTTGTAGAATCCTATGAAGAGCCCTTTCAGGCTTGTTTAAGGGAGTTGGCTGAAGAAACCCAACTGGACCTAAAGGAAAATAATGAAAATTTGATAGGGGTATTTGGAAAAAAGGGCAGGGATCCCAGGGGATGGACCGTTAGTGTGGCTTATTTTTTCATGGTGGACCAACATAAAAAATCATTGGTGCAGTCTGGATCTGATAGTAAAAATGTCCAATGGATCCCCTTGGACCAGGTTCAGAAACTGGCTTTTGATCACAATGAGATGATTGCTTTGGCTGTCCGTAATTTTTTATAATGGTGAGTTAACTTTGAAGGCAAAAGGGATGGCAGCATGGAGAAAATTAGGGTAAAATCCGATTTTAAAGGCAACAAAAAAACCTGACCCATATGGATCAGGTTCCTATCCTTTGAAGAGGACCTTAATTTAACCGATTGAAATTCTTTTGAAATCGGCAACGGTTAAGCCTTTGCTTATACCATCTAAATACTGTGCGATGGTTTTGCTGCTGTCCTTTACAAATGCCTGGCTGAGCAGGGTATTGTCTTTATAAAATTTATTCAGTTTGCCCATAGCAATTTTTTCCAACATGGCTTCAGGTTTCCCCTCTTGTCTGGCCTGGTCTTTTCCTACTTCAATTTCTCTTTCTACCGTGGAGGCGTCCACTCCGTCTTTGTCCACCGCTACAGGGTTCATGGCAGCAATCTGCATGGCCACATCTTTTCCTGCTTCATCCACATCAGCTCCCGAAGTGTTTTTCAAGGCGACCAACACTCCCAATTTACCATTGGAATGGATATAGGCAACCACTGCTTCTCCATTTACTTTATCCAGGTGGGAGACATCAATTTTTTCTCCGATTTTCCCGGTCATTTCCGTGATTTTTTCTCCAACCGTGATGCCTTCGTAAGGTAGAGAAAGCACCCCATCCTTTGAGGAAGCATTATTTTGAACAGCGATATCCAATATGGCATTGGCAAATGAAGAGAATTCTTCGTTTTTTGCCACAAAGTCGGTTTCACAGGTAAGGGAAAGTAATATGCCACTTTTTCGGTCATTACTTATATGGGTAACCACTACACCTTCTTTGGTTTCCCTGTCGGCCCTGGAAGCGGACACTTTTTGTCCTTTTTTTCTTAGGATGTCAATCGCTTTTTCAAAATCTCCCTCGGCTTCGGTAAGGGCTTTTTTACAGTCCATCATACCGGCTCCGGTCATTTGTCTCAATTTGTTTACCTCTTGTGCAGTAATAGCCATCGGTTTATATTTTTATTTCAATGATAGGAATAATTAAGGAAAAGACACTAAAAAACAAAAAATTGAACACGATACGACTTGCCGTGTTCAATTTTCGTCATTTTATATCTCAAAGTAGATTAATCTTTAGTTTCTGGTTCCGCATCAACTGCCTTTTTGGCTTCCTCTTCTTCAGAAAGCTTGGCTTCGTCTTTATCTTTTTTGCGTTCTGACAATCCTTCCTCAATGGCCGCTCCAAAGGCTTTCACCAATAGTGAAATAGATTTAAAAGCATCATCATTGGCTGGAATAGGGAAATCCACATCATTGGGATTGGAATTGGTATCCACCAATGCAAATACAGGAATACCCAGTTTTTTGGCTTCGGAAAGGGCGATGTGTTCTCTTTTAATGTCTACAATGAATAGGGCAGCAGGAAGTCTGGTCAGATCTGATATACCTCCCAGCACGTTTTCCAGTTTATCACGTTGTCTGCTAATCATCAAACGCTCCTTTTTGGCAAGGTTGTTATATGTTTCGTCTTTGGACAATTTGTCAATTGTCGACATTTTTTTCAACGATTTGCGGATGGTAGCAAAATTGGTCATCATTCCACCCAGCCATCTTTCTGTAACGAAAGGCATTTTGAGTCTTTTCGCTTCCTCGGCTACCAAATCTTTGGCTTGTTTTTTTGTCGCTACAAACATTATTTTTTTGCCTGAGCGTACGATCTGCTTGATTGCGTTAGATGCTTCTTCAAGGCAAACGAGCGTTTTGTTGAGGTCTATGATATGTATGCCATTCTTCTCCATGAAGATATACGGCGACATTCTAGGATCCCACTTTCTTGTTAAGTGTCCGAAATGAACACCAGCATCCAGTAAGTCTTTATATTCTATATTGGCCATTTATTAAATATTGTTTTATATTCCTTAGGAAAGAAAACCCAAAATTATCGTTTGGAGAACTGGAATTTTCTTCTAGCTTTTCTTCGTCCGGGTTTTTTCCGTTCCACCATGCGGGAATCACGGGTTAAAAATCCTTCTTTTTTCAAAGGTCCTCTGTGATCTTCATTGATTTCACATAAAGCCCTTGATATAGCCATTCTTATCGCTTCAGCCTGACCACTGATCCCTCCACCGTCTACATTGACGTTGACATCATAAGCACCATCTTCGTTGATAAGTACAAAGGGTTGTTTCACCACGATTTGGTGAAGTTCAAATGGGAAATAGGCATCAAGAGCCCTTTTGTTTACGGTGATTTTCCCATCTCCCGATTGAAGGTAAATCCTTGCGACAGAGGTCTTTCTTCTTCCTATTGTGTTAATTACTTCCATTGACGGGTAGCATTATAGTTTTACTTCTTTTGGTTTCTGTGCACTATGGGGATGTTCAGGGCCGGCGTATACATGCAAATTAGTGTATATTTTCCTCCCCAGTCTGCTTTTGGGCAACATGCCTTTAACAGCTTTCTCAACCAGGGTCCTGGGGGATTTTTCCATTAGGATTTTTGGTGTGGCAATGCGCTGGCCTCCTGGATATCCGGTATGCCTTACATAGGTTTTCTCGTTCCACTTCCTACCGGTCAATCTGATTTTTTCCGCGTTGATGACGATCACATTGTCGCCACAATCCACATGGGGCGTAAAGTAAGGTTTGGTCTTACCTCTTAAAATTTTAGCCACCTCACTTGCAAACCTGCCCAATACTTTAGACTGGGCATCCACGACCACCCACTCCTTTTCTACGGTTGCATCATTTGCCGATATGGTCTTATAGCTCAAAGTATTCACTGTGTAAATGTTTAATTATTAGCTTGTTAAATACATTTCACCCTCAAAAAGGGACACAAAGATAGAAGTTAATTCGATAAATTGCAAAGGAAATTAAAGTTTATCCCCTTATTTTACTGCCGACGAAGGAGGTTTTAAAACGCATATATTTGCAACCCGTTTTCCAAAACATGGATTTATACAATTAATTTAATTCCGGCGATTCCTGGTTGGGTATTTGCCCCAAGTTGAATATAGGCAATCAGGTCGTACCTTGTGCTTTGGTGTGGGGGCTACTCACCTATTTTATACAGCCTTCATATTGCCTATTTTGATTTCTACCATTAAAAAGTAAGGATGGAAAAGGACATACGCTGGAAACAGCGGTTTTCAAATTATAAGAAGGCTTTTAAGCAACTTGAAGAGGCTGTATTACTAGCCGACACAAGAAACTTGACTAAACTGGAAAAACAAGGGCTCATACAGTCGTTTGAGTACACCCATGAACTGGCCTGGCAGGTGATGAAAGATTTCTTTTTTTATCAGGGGAATCCCGAAATACGTGGATCGAGAGATGCGACCCGGGAAGCTTTTAAAAACGGGTTACTTGATGATGGGGAAATTTGGATGGATATGATAAATAGTCGAAATAGGAGCAGCCATACCTATAATGAAGAAATTGCTTCTGAAATTGCCCAGAAAACCACAGAGCAGTACTTCAAAGCTTTTCGTGATTTTAAGGCTAAAATGGAAGAAATAGGTCCCGATCTGCCATGAATAGCCTTATGATTACCGATACAGGCTTGGCAGGGCAAACCATTGAAGCGATACAATCGGTTTTTGTACGTTATCCTCAAATTGATAAAGCCATCCTGTACGGGTCCCGTGCCAAAGGCACTTACCGTAAAAGTTCTGATATAGACCTGACGTTGGAAGGTGGGGCGCTTACGCTTTCCCTGCTCAATAAAATCGACACCGAATTGGATGACCTGCTGCTACCTTATCAAATTGACCTGTCCATTCGACATAAAATTGGGAATACTGACCTGCAGGACCATATTGAACGGGTTGGCAAGGTGTTTTATAATAAGGGGAGTAGGGAGGAGCAACAGGCGCTTTAAGGGCACACACCAGCAAGGTCTGGTCATCCGGGTGAGTGATCCAGTATTCCTTCACCCCACTTTCCTGGTACACCTCGTATTT
>JBBDSB010000166.1:0-1555 GCA_040905205.1 Cyclobacteriaceae bacterium | reverse complement strand
GCGCCTTCCTCAAAATCTTCGGTGGCCTTTATCAGCACTTTATTATGATCGGCCTCAAAATTCATCTTACCGATAGCCACCTTTTTAAAGGTTTCCCATGAACCAGACTCCTTAACGATCCCTTTAATTTCCTTATTCCCGGAGGTCAGGACAAACTCTTTTCCTGATTCTTCATCGGATACAGACCATTCCAACCATATTTCATATTCTCCTTCTTTTGGAATATCCACATCCCATTCCACTAAATCCTTTCCGGTAAACCATCCAAAGGCATTCCATTCCGGCATGTATTTAATTTCCGGGCCTATGCCTTTTCCATTTTCAGCCGTAAGCAATAATTCCCCATCTTTTGAGGGCCGGACAATACCGGGAATATTAAGGTTACCAGCCATTTCAGCTTTTTTTTCATTGACATACTTGGCCACCGTACCAACCGGCGCTATCCAAATTCCATTTTCCGGATCCTTTGCATATTCACAAAGCTGCCTCAACATATTCAAATAGGTGGTTTGGTTCCCTTCATTATTGGTCTCATGTCCGGCAAGGACCAACCATTGCCTGTTTTCAGCAGCAGATTCAATAATGCGAAAAATTTCTTCAAAGGTCATATTATCCATTTTCATGCCCGTTAATTGGGCCATATCTGCATAATAGGGATCCACAGGTGCCTCATCCAACCAACCTCTTCCTGCCAGGAACATTTCTGAAATCAACGGGACATAACTCTTTGTTCCTGCTCCTTTGCCTATAAAGGTAAGGCCACAGGGATAGGCAAATACCTCAGGCCTGACCCCAAGAAGCCTTTCCACCTCATCATTCGCCGTGGACAATTCAATCCGCATTCTATTCATGGTATAGTCCTCCAAAGCTTTATTTCTGGACCAAACAAAATTCCCACTGCAGGGATGAAGTACAGAATGATTGGCCATTTCATGTCCTGTTGCCACCGCCATTTTCCATCCTTCCATATCTCTTTCCACACTGGAAGGCACCACAAAGAAGGTCGCCTTCACCCCATATTCATTCAATAAGGGCACACCATATTTGGGATTGCTCAACCTTGCATCATCAAAGCTTAGACTGAGTGCCATTTTTTTCCCTTCCGGCCAGGGGAAGGGCGGATTTTGTGAAAAACCCTGATGCGCAACCAAAATCAAAATCAGGCCAAGAAAATTATAAATTAAAATTTTAGTCTTCATATCAATATTGTTTTTATTTATCCTTTTGAATTCATTTTGCAGATCAAAAAAACTGCAATCTGAAATTTAAAATGCTTTGTGGATTATTATCTATGGTGCTTAGGCAGCAATGAATAAATGCCGTCCATAATCTTTTCCTCAACATCTTCGGTAAATTTTGAGGGTTTTTCATAGCCTATCATGGCCGTTTCTGCTTCATAACCCCCTTCCTTCAAAATCCTTAGAGAAGGAATATAACAAGGCATATCATTTGCATAAGCATTTACCCACACTTTATCCTCACCAAGTTCTTTTTTTAACCGAAGGGCATAATCGACCACCACCTCTCCGGCCATAAAAATCATAACCAAATCTTT
>JBBDSB010000165.1:0-1557 GCA_040905205.1 Cyclobacteriaceae bacterium | reverse complement strand
TGAAACAGGTAAGGTTCAAAAAGATCCATGATGCCATTGATAACAAAATCACGGTGGAAATTAAAAATCAGGACGTTTTAACTGCAGGTGACATTGCCAAATTCACCACTTCTTTTGAAATCTTAAATCCGGAATTGGTGATTTGTCATTTGGACGATACCAAGAGCTTGGAAATTGAACTTTCTGTCGACAAAGGAAGGGGTTACCTTCCTGCCGAAGAATCAAAGCCTAAAGAACAACTTTATGGCACCATTCCGGTAGATGCCGTATTCACCCCGATAAAAAACGTAAAGTACAGGGTAGAAAATACAAGGGTAGAACAAAAGACCGATTATGAACAACTGATTATGGAAGTGAGCACAGATGGCTCTGTCCATCCTGAAAAAGCCCTCCAGGATTCTGCTAAGATCCTTATTCAACATTTTATGTTGTTTTCTGACCAAACCATGGTCATTGATGCGCCAGGTAGCGGTGCCATTGAGCCCATAGATGAGGAATACCTTCACATGAGGAAATTGTTGAAGACTTCTCTCAGTGATCTGGATTTATCTGTAAGGGCGTATAACTGCTTAAAAGCAGCTGATGTGAAGACCTTAGGGGACCTTGCCAAACTTGAAATTTCGGATATGATGAAATTCAGGAATTTTGGTAAAAAATCTTTGGCTGAACTGGAGCAACTGATCCAGGAGAAAGGGTTAACCTTTGGAATGGATTTGTCTAAGTATAAACTTGATGAAGAATAATTAAAATGAGACACGGTAAGAAATTTAACCATTTAGGTAGAACCGCCTCGCATAGAAAGGCCATGCTTTCAAATATGGCCAAGTCTCTATTGGAACACAAACGGATCAGTACCACCCTTGCCAAGGCCAAGGAGCTGCGGAAATACATTGAGCCCTTGATCACAAAGGCAAAAGAGGATTCAACCCACAACAGAAGGGTGGTTTTCAGATATCTGAAAAATAAAGAATCCATCAAAACCCTTTTTGGTGAAGTAATGGAAAAGGTGGGCAACCGACCAGGAGGATACACCAGAATTATTAAGACGAATTTCAGGTTAGGAGATAATGCCGATATGTGTATTATCGAATTGGTGGATTATAATGAACTGATGCTTAAAGAGGCCCAACCTGCTAAAAAATCCGGAAGAAGGAGAAGCAGAAGAGGATCCGGAAAGGTATCTGATACCACTACCTCTCAAGAGGAGACCACAGAGAATAAGGGTACAGAAAAGAAGGAAGATACGGAAGGCCAAAAGAAAGTGGCTGCCAAGGCCAAAGAGGAAAAATCCGATGCCGAATCGAAGGATGAAAAGTCTGAAGCCAAAACCAAGGATGAAAAGCCTGAAGCCAAGGCCAGCGAGGAAAAGTCAAAAACCGAGGATTCCGAAGCCAAGGAAACTGATTCTGTTGCTAAAGCCCCTCAAGCTGAAAAAGGGACAGCACCAAAAGCGACTGACAAGGAAGATGCAGACGATGTTGAAAAAAATAAGGCACTTAAAGCCGATAAAAAGGATACCCCTGAGGCAAAAGATGATGATGCCGCTGGAGATGATAC
>JBBDSB010000164.1:0-9411 GCA_040905205.1 Cyclobacteriaceae bacterium | reverse complement strand
ATGAGCCGGAAGCTAGAAAATACGTGAATAGGATTCGGCAAAGGGCTGGAATTTCAGAATACCAGAAGCCCATCACGATAGAAGATTACAGGCAGGAACGAAAAGTTGAATTTGCATTCGAAGGTAATCGGTATTGGGATATGAAAAGGTGGAGAATATTTCATGAGGTGGTTTTCAATAGAGACACTTATGGTATTTGGCCTGTATACAACATGGATAATGACACTTACACTTTTTCCAAAAAAGTATTGCCCGCAGAGAAGTTTACCAGGACATATACGCCCAATATGTATTACTATAAAATTGCCACAGGGATAATAGAAACCAATTCACTCCTTGTTCAAAACCCGGGATACTAAAACCTTTCATTAATCCATAAAAGAGAAAATTATGCGTCAAAATATAATAATTTCATTAATAGGACTCTGTGTAATGCTCACTTCCTGTGAATTGGATAATTACGATATTCCTGATAAAATATTAGAGGGAATGGTGGTGGATAAATTGACTGGTGAAACCATTCAAACGAGGCAGCCGGATGGAATTAAAATCCGACTGATGGAAGAGGGGTATACCAATCCTGTCCCCTATGACTTCTGGACCAAATCTGATGGTACCTTTAGAAATACCAGAGTTTTTTCGGCTAAATATAAAGCCTTGACTCTGGAAGGTCCTTTTGAACAATCCAGCGTGGAGGAAGTAGATTTGGATTTAACGAAAAACCAGAATATTACTTTTGAGGTAGAGCCTTATGCGAGATTGCTGGATGTCAGTATTTCAAAAACCGGGTCAGGTATCAAGGCAACCTATAAAATTTCCCAGACTAACCCTGAAAGGAAAATTATAAGAAGCATGTTGATTTGTTCAGATTCTCCCATTATCCACCAAACCACCACCAATAAATTATCTTCTGAGGAAAATGATTTAGAAATACTGGAAAATGAGAATATTTATCAAATGTCCTTTGAGGATGAGATTCCCAATTTGGAAATTGGAAGAACCTATTATGCCCGGGTGGCGGTATTAACAGAAAACTCCTTGAGTAGGTTTAATTATTCTCCTATTATAGAAATTGAATTCTAAAAATTTTAAAGATCTTAAGGAAAACAAATAGAAACAAGTAAATTCTCCCAGGTTTTGGGTGCTTAGAAAATCAGGAATTTTCCTAATATTCCAAGCCTGGGGGGGTTATTTTAACCTGGTGATAAGGTCGGTTACCAATAATTCAAATGGTAACAGGCTAATTGGCCAAAGCCACTCTTACCTTTACCTTTTTCAACTTCTCCATATCCACTTTTCCCAACATCTTTTTCACTTTTTCCCTGCTCACTGCCGCATAGGAGGCCTGGTCCATGACGGTGATCAAACCAATATCCCCACTGCTAAGTCCTCCTTTTTTGGTCAAAAGTCCTACGATATCGCCTTTGCTGATATTGTCTTTTTTGCCGGCACTGATGTAGACACAGACCATGGATGAAGGAAGGGGAACCTGAAAAGCTTCAGGTAAGGCTACCTCCTCTAAATCTTCCCTCAAATAATCAGGCAAGGATTCATCATGCGCCAAAACCAGGTAAGCCTGTCCATCAGCATACATGCGCGCGGTTCTGCCATTTCGATGAATAAAGGCATTTTCTTTTGGCGGAAGTTGGTAATGCACCACATGTTTGATTTCAGGAATATCCAGCCCTCGGGAGGCAAGGTCTGTGGCAATCATAAGGTTATGGGTGCCACTTCTGAATTTGATCAGGTTTTTTTCCCTGTCCAATTGTTCCATCGCGCCATGCAAAACCACGTGTTCAAAGGTATTATCTGTCAGCAGGGAACTGATTCGGATTACCGCTTCCCGGTGATTGCAAAAGACAAGGCAGGCCTCCTGCTCAAAATCCGCCACCAACCGCATCAGTCTATCGGCTTTTTCCACACTACTGGTGCGCAACAGTTTCAGTGTGAGTTTTGAATCCGTTCTGTTTTTTAAGTAATTGACCGTAACCATTTTTTTGATGGGCAAAAAGTCAGGTAGCCTTTCCAGTTGGGTGGCCGAGGTAAGCAGGTGCTTTTGGTTTCCGCTGAGGGCTTCAAAAATTATTCTTAATTGTTCATGAAAACCAAATTGAAGAGATTTGTCAAATTCATCCAAAATTACTGTGTGAATGTGTTTGGGATCGAAGGATTTTCGGCCCATATGATCAGAAAGCCTTCCTGGGGTTCCAATAATAACCGCAGGAGCATCTCTAAGGCTGTTTTGTTCTGTCTTCATGGCGTGTCCTCCGTAAAAAGCACTTACTTTGAAGTTTGTTTTCAAGGATTTAAAAACCTTTTCGATCTGTATGGCCAATTCCCTGGAAGGTACCACGATCAGCGCCTGAACATGAGGATTGCTTTCCCGCAGTTGGTTAACCAAAGGGATAAGGTAAGCAAGGGTCTTGCCTGAGCCTGTAGGGGCCAGGAGCATGACATCGTCGGAGTGATGAGTTTTTTCAATAAAATCCTTCTGCATTTCATTGAAAGCCACTATTGACAATTGCTTTAAATACTTTTCGTTGGAAGAAATACTTTGGTCTGACATGGTTGCAAAGGTATGGATATGTGTGGAACATTGGAAAAATGATTTTTAATAAAGTTCCTGCCAACTTCCTTAACCATTTACCTGCCAAAAAAAATCCCGGATTTGGTTCCGGGATGAAATTTAAATTAAATGCATGGAACAGTTGGGGTTAATTTTCCCGGGTAAGTAGTTTGAATTGGTCCATTACCTTGTAGGTGGCCCGAGTCAAATCAATATGTATGTTGGGAGAGGCATAATCAAAATAGGCCGAGGTGTATCCCTGCCAGATGGTATTCCCTTTTTTATGGTCTATTACCAAAATTACAAGCATTCCATCATTTTGAGTATACTTGACGGCATTATAATTTTCCCCCTTTTTTTGCCTTTCAATGCTGTCAAGAGCAGTTTCCTCTACGATTTCTATGCCTTGTTTCTTCAACCAATAATCAAAATCAGGTTGATTATAACCCCTATACCTTACTTCGCTCAAGTATAGTTTATGTATGATTAATAAATCCGGATTATTGTCCCGCATCCGAAATCCCTGTGAACCAAGCCTGGAGGAAATGGTCTTTTCAATAATCCCTGTGAAATCGGCTTCATTTTTTCCTTCTTCTTCCACAAAGCCAAAAGTTTTATACTTTTTAAATGCCCCTTTGTAATTATAATCATATTCTGCTATAAAATCCCTCTGTGACAAGCAAGCAGAATTAATGATTAACAAAACAAAGATGAAGTAGCTTAAGTTTTTCATACAATTTTGTTTTGAAAGTATTGGTAAATGTTGAATTGTTGTTTCTTTTATTTTGAGTAGGTGCGTGAATGGCCAACATTCACTAATTACGATAAAATCTTAACATCCGGATCTTATTTATTGTTTTAAATTTGGGTGTTAAAGAAAACAATTTAATTTTAGTAAATTATAAGTCTATTTCCAAATTTTGTTGATTTAATAATTCATCTGTTTATAATTGTTTTTTAGCGGCCATGTGCCTGTCCCGACTCTCGGGAGAATCTCGCACCTGCCTGGCCGGCAGGTGTTTGATAATCATCACCAACCATTGACGTTCTCGTCATGCCTGCCTGACGGTAGGCAGGCATGTCTGCAGGCAGACTCGATTTCATCTTATATGTTTGAGGCTTAGTCCGATAAAGCCAGGCATTGAATTAAAGGGAAAATAGAAATGAAAAACGGCATCCCGATTATGGATTTTCCAGGGTATTATGTAAATAATTTGTCATTAAAATCATATTTTTGAGAACACCCCATAAATTTCTGACGAACTAATCAGGTCTTTTCTTCAATGAAATTACCGAAATCAAGGTATTTTGAATATTTTTTCTTGTATATAGCCATGTTTTGAGGATCCGGATGATACACTTTCTCAAAGCCATTGCCCATGGAGGCAATAGCAGAAGATAAATCGGTATAAATCCCTGAGGCTACCGCAGCATACATGGCGGCACCCAGAGCAGGAGCCTGTTCCGATCGGGCCACCTTAATGGGCATTCCCAAAACATCTGCCATGGTTTGCATGACCAATGTGGACTTTTTGGCGACTCCTCCCAAAGCGATCACACTTTCAATTAATATCCCTTCATCCTTAAACCTGTCAACAATTCTTTTTGATCCAAAACAAATGGCATCTACTAATGCCTTGAATACCCGGGCGGCATCTGTACCCATATTTAAGCCTAGAATCGCACCTTTAAGGTTCTGGTTGGCATCAGGCGTTCTTCTTCCGTTTATCCAATCCAAGGCCAATACATCTGTTTCATCCACTTTAATTTGCGCTGCTTCCTGAGACAACTGGCCGATCAAATTCAAATCCAGTTCTTCAATCAACTTTTCTTTTTCAACTTCATTCAGATTGTTGGATTTTCGAAGGGCATTGCAGGTGGGTTGTAAAATCAAATTGATGAACCAGGCTAAAACATCACCGAAACCGGACTGGCCTGCCTCAAGACCGATTTTTCCTGGAATAACTGAACCATCCACCTGTCCGCAAATACCCTTTACGGTATGAGCACCGAGAGATTGATAATCGGTTACCATGATATCACAGGTAGAAGTTCCCATCACTTTTACCAGGGTATTATCAGCCACTTCCCCGCCTACCGCACCTGCGTGGGCATCAAAAGTTCCCACTGCGACAACCGTTTCTGTAGATAATCCCAATTTTTCTGCCCATTTTGGGGAAAGTTTACCTGCTGGAATGTCAGAAGTATAGGTTTTAGTGTATAAGCGCTCCCTTAAAGTCGATAATTTAGGATCCAGTTTTTCCAGAAATTTGGCATTGGGCAGACCCTCCCAGCTCTCATGCCATAGTGCCTTGTGCCCTGCAGCACACCTGCTTCTTTTAAAATCAGAAAGGTTTTTACCTCCAATCAGCGTATAGGTTAAAAAATCGCAATGTTCCATCCATGAAAATGCCGCTTCGGCAATTTTCGGATCTTCTCTGACAACATGTAGTATTTTTGCCCAAAACCATTCAGAGGAATAAATCCCCCCTTCATATTTAGTATAATCTTCTCCTCCCCAAGTTCTTGACAGCTGGTTGATTTCATCCGCTTCTTTTATGGCCGTATGGTCTTTCCACAGGACCACCATGGCATTGGGGTTCTCCCCAAATTCAGGCAACAGGGCCAGGGCCTGCCCATCTTGATTAACAGGAAGCGGTGATGAACCTGTGGTGTCAATACAAATTCCCTTTATCCTTTCAGGTAGAACTCCACTAGCTTCCACTACTTTTCGGATAGTTGTTTTTAAACCTTCCAAATGGTCAGAAGGATGTTGCCTGAATTGGTTTTGGGTAGGGTTACAGAATTCCCCGGCTTTCCACCTGGGGTAAGGGTAGACATGACTGGTCAATGTACGGCCATCAGCCACATCGACAAGAATTGACCTGACAGAATCCGTCCCGAAATCTACCCCCAATACATATTCACTCATACATTTTTAATTGAAAATTGAAAAATTCCTGGAATTCCAAGGTTTTGATGAACATATGATTTAATCCTTATCTCAGGCAAAACCGTTAAATTGAAATCCCAAAGGAAATAATTGAACCAAAAATAGGAACTTTAATCCATCAAAAAAATTATTTAAAAAAAGGTTGAATGCTCTTCTTCCTTATGCCAGGTTTGTACTTCTGCGATTTTATTATCCTCGGTTTTCACGGCCATGTGGAAATCAAGCTTCAGCGGTTGAAGATTCCTCTTATCCATTGCGGAGAGAAAAGTCCAAACCAAGGTCCACTTACCCTTTAAAATACCCCTGTTTACAACTATGCTCTTTAGGGTTGGTTCTTCAAATGAAATATGTTTCCATTTCTCGTGTTGTGATTTCCATAATTCGAGCTCATCCTTACTGTTATTAATGGAATCGGTATTGGTATTGATACATTTGAAAGTGGGATGAAGGATTTCTTCCAGGTACTCAAACCCCTGCAGTTGAATGGCTTCCAGATACCTTCTGATTAATTTCTGATCGGAAGCTTCATCAGGGTTTTGGGTTACGGGAGGGGATTCGTTTTCATTGCTTTTGTTAAGCTGCTGTTCATATTGGCAGGAAAATAAATATCCTGGCAAAAAGGCAAGTGCCAAAGAGTTTTGAATATTGGTCATGATGGTAAATATTTGATTCAAAAATAGATTAATGGCCAATTATCGGGTTCAAACTATAGGCCTATTGGTTGAATTTTTGTCACCTAATACAAAAATATGGATTAAAAATTCAAAAATAACTATATATTTTTTAATAATTTTATTATAATTCCCACATTTTATGACTCGGGATGTCCAGATTGACCTGTATTAAAAAAATGAAACCAGTAATCTGCACATAATGAAAACAGAAATCAAGCCTTGATCAGGCTCAGTGCCCATCCTGCAATTTATTAAGCAGTAATTTTAAAGGCCATATTTTTTAAAAAAACTATTTTCGGCTTCCGCTGTTCCAATTAATATGATTTCTGCCCCATCAGGAAGCGTTTCCGAAGGGTCAGGATTTACGATCATTTTTTCATGATGCTTGATCGCAATGATGGTGCACCCCGTCTCTTGCCTGATACATGAACCGGCAATGGTCTTGCCCTTCAATTGTTCAGGAACCTGTATTTTCAGCAAATCCAAGCCTTCAGCTACCATCAAAATATCACTTTTTTTCAAAAGGTTGTAGATAGCATTTGCCCCCATCGAGGCATATGACATGACAAAATCCGCCCCTGCACGGTGCATGGTGTCAAGGTTTCTTTCCAAAGTGGATCGGGTAATGATTTGGATATCCGGTCTTAATTTTCGGCAGTATATGGTCAAATAGGCATTTATTTCATCTTCATGGGTAGTGATGATCACGCAGGGCGCTTTGGAAATGCCAGCTTCCATGAGTATATCCAAATTGGCTGCATCTCCATAAATATATTTATCAGATTTTTTGACTCTTTCGGGAATTTTTTCTATGATTCTAAAGTCCAGTTTTCGGCTTTCTAGGGATTTTCCGGTTGCCCTTCCTACCCTACCTCCGCCGATAATGACCAGTGGCTCGGTATGGTGCTTTTTGACGCAATAAAGTGCATTGTAAGCTGCAATTTGAGTGCTTGTTCCCGCCAGTACCAAAACTGAATTCCCTTTGATTTCGGTGTCCGGTTGTGCGACCTGATATTTTCCCCTAACCCAAAAACCCAAAACGCTTACCCCTACATTCTCCCTTAGGCGGGCTTCCCTTAATGTTAATCCCACCAAAGAAGATCCGCTTACGGTGGCTTCAGCGATATTTAGATTTTCAAATTTCCCGATAACCAAAGCCGAAGCATCACCACCACTGGCCCTTCTGGAAAGGAAAATCCCCATCATTTGGCCTAGGCTTAATACATGGTTGCATCCGGCAAGTTTAAGGATGTCTTCAGAAACCTCCAAATTACATGAGGCAATGATGGGAACCTCTTCACATACTTCCCTAACCGTAAATGCCACACTGGTATTGGCCACGTCGGTAGAAGTGGTTGCCACCAGGCTGGCATGCTGGATGTGAAGATTTTTATAGGTGAGGGGATCATCCAAATCTCCCAGCATCACATTGATATCCATTTCTCTTAACCTGAGTCCTTCGGAAAAATCGTTAACCAACAATACATAGGGTATTTCAATCCGCTTGAGTTTTTTAATCAATGCTTCTGACACCGGATCAAAATGGGTGAGCACCACATGGTCCTTGATTTTTTCGGCTAAAAACTTAGGGACCCTGGATTGTTCCTGGGCCTTCATCCATGGCGAGTAGAAAAAATTGATAAAAGTAAAAGGGAATAGAACCAGAAGAAAAAGCATGCCGGAAAGTAAAACCACCATGGTGTAAACCCGACCCCAGTCACTTTCAAAGGTGATATCACCAAATCCTAAAGTGGACATCACCGTAAAAGTCCAGTACAATCCCGTTACCCAGGAAAAATACCGACCTTCACTGATCATGATCAGATGAAATGCTACTGTAAAAAGAAGGATCATCACCACCAAAATGAATAAAAACCTGAACAGTAATTTAAGGTTTCTCCGGTTGGGCTTATTTTGAAGTAAGTAGGTTAATTGGGAGGTTAGGAATTTCATGCATTGAATGGTTGATTTAAGGACATATATACGTAACTTTTGACATTTATCCTCAAAACTGCCAGACAGATTTAAATCCGTAATTTTTCCAACAATTCATTCCATATCTTGTAACTTTGAAAAAAAAATGATTGTTGCGGTATTTTTACTGGTATTGGGATTTATCCTTTTGGTTGGGGGAGCCGAAAAATTGGTGGAAGCCGCCTCAGGTTTGGCAAGTAATTATGGCATTCCCAATATTGTCATTGGGCTTACGGTGGTGGCTTTTGGAACTTCAGCACCGGAACTGGCTGTCAATTTAATGGCTTCTGCGAAAGGATCTTCGGAAATGGTATTGGCCAATGTATTGGGTAGTAATATTTTCAATGTTCTGGGAATATTGGGTATCACGGCAGTGATTTATCCCTTAACGGTAAAAAGCAATACAACCTGGATAGAAATACCCATGAGTCTATTGGCGGCTGTCTCCATTTTGGTTCTTGCCGCAGATGCTTATTTCAGCGCCGCGGATCTGAACTTTGTTTCCCGAGGGGATGGGATCATCCTGTTACTGTTCTTTTCAGTATTTTTGGTTTATAACATCATGGTTTCTAAAAACCCGGATACGGGAACAGAAGAAATTGAAATAAAACGCTACAAAACCGGATGGGCATTTTTTTGGATGATTTTGGGATTGGTAGGACTGGTTTTTGGTGGCAAACTTATAGTGGACAACGCTGTTTATATTGCCCAGCAATTTGGTTGGTCAGAAAGGTTAATAGGATTAACAATTGTTTCTATTGGCACTTCCCTTCCTGAACTGGCCACTTCCCTTGCGGCGGTTAGGAAAAAGAAAGTAGACATTGCCATCGGAAATGTGGTGGGATCCAATATTTTCAATATCTTTTTTATTTTGGGTTTGTCGGCTATTGTACTTCCGGTGGGTGTTGAAAGCGGGAATTTTATGGACATTATGCTGAATTGTGTAGCGGGATTGTTGTTGTTTTTATTTGTTTTTACGGGAAAGGGAAGAAGACTTGAGCGATGGGAGGGATTGGTGTTCATAGGTATATATGTGGCCTATCTGGCCCTATTGGTTCTTTTCCCTTAATATAAAAACAAGCCTAATAATACAAAAAAGCTTTTACCCTATCATTATCCAACAAATATAGAAATGTTAATATTCACATATAATGCAAAAAACTCATCGTCATCCCGATTTCTGCGTTTTAAAAAATGTTAATTCTACCGATGACGGTTTTTTTCTGAAATTTCATCGAAATCAG
>JBBDSB010000163.1:0-9443 GCA_040905205.1 Cyclobacteriaceae bacterium | reverse complement strand
AGGTGGCCTACCAGTTGAGTTTTTCCGATGCCTCCAATTTTATCAAATTTTTTAAGTCCCAAACCACCCTTACGCCAACAGAATACAGAGCAAAGCTCTAAGGCAGGAATTTACCAATATTGTCAAAAATATACCATGAGATTGAAGATATTCAGATCCGAAGCAGTGATTTTGCTTTAGGTAGCTTCGATTATGCACCTACTTTCGACAATCAGGCCAGCATCTCCAGTTTATTTCTGTATGCATATACCCTGCTGGGCGGTCCCACTACCAACAGAATGGGCTATCTAAATACTAATCTGGTGTACCAGGACGAATACAATACCAATGACAATCCATTGCACGGAATGCGCTGCTGACAAGACAGTGTTCGAAGAAGCGATATTACTGTTTCAACATCTGTCCAAGCCGATATATCTGCCGATCCAATCTATCCGACCAGGGCAATCCATAATTCAGGCGCATGCAGTGGTAAAACTGGTTTTGAAGGGTAAACATCCTTCCCGGTGCGATACTGATTCCCTGAGACAATAACTTATCAAACAGTTTTCCCGTATCCATCCCCTTCTCCAATTCCACCCACAGGACAAATCCACCTTGTGGCTGGCTTACCTTGGTTCCCTCCGGAAAATAATCCCCAATGGCACGGATAAATTGCAGGGAATTGGCATAAAGTGTTTTACGGATTTGTCCCAAATGTTTTTCATACCGCCCATTTTCCAAAAAATGGCCGATGGCTTCCTGGGTCAATGTGGTACCCGAAACGGAATGAAAAAGCTTTAGCTTTAAGATATCTTTGAGAAATTTACCAGGGTCCATCCATCCCACCCTGTATCCCGGTGCCAGGGTTTTGGAAACAGAGCCGCACCACAGCACCATGCCTTCTTCATCAAAGGCCTTGCAGGGCTTGGGCCTATTCGGTCCGAAATATACATCCCCATACAAATCATCTTCGATTAAAGGAATCCCGTGTTTGCTTAAAAGCTGGACCATGGCTTTCTTGTTTTCTTCCGGCATGCAGCTAATTGCTTACAAAAAACCCGGACTGAGGCTTGGAATTGATAAAAGACCGGCTTTCCAACAACAAATAGGCCTGTATCACGGTATTTTTGCTCACCCCAAACTCCTTGCTGACGGTAAGTAAAGATGGCATTTTATCGCCAACTTTAAAACTTCCTTTTTTGATGAGTTGCTCAAAATTATCCGCCAGGTCCTGATACAGGGGCATATTATAAGGTTTAAACTGTACCCATCAAAATTAACAAAATTATATCTGTAACCTATTTATCAAATGCATTTAATTTGCAAAACACTAACCTCCAGCCTATGCTTTAGCTGATCGAATCGGCTTACAGAATATCCAAAATGGAATTAGAAAATTTAAAATATCCAATTGGAAAGGAAATAATTCCATCCTGAGGATAAGGAGGAATTGGACCTAAAACATATGTTGATGTTATATCAATGGCATGGTTTGCACCATTTAGGTCATATTAAAATAATCAAGGCAAAATAAAGTAATAATTACTATAAAAAATTTAAAATGAATACCTTACCATCCATAAGTTCCGAGTTTGATTTCGACAATTTCAACTTTGGGGTGCAGGCCACCAATCTGATGTTAATGGCCAAATACCAATCCGGAGCTTGGTCTGATTATTCCATTCTACCTTTTCAGGATATTAAGTTGTCCCCTCTGGCCATGTGTTTCCATTATGGACAAACGGTATTTGAAGGACTAAAAGCTTTTCGCATGGAAGATGGTAAAATCAATGTTTTCAGGTTGGAAAGTCATTGGAAAAGAATGAACCGCTCCCTGGAGAGGATGGCCATGCCCCCGCTTCCCAAAGTATGTTTTATGACTGGGATTTCTGATTTGGTAAAAGATGAAGCGGACTGGGTGATCGATGATCCTGAATATTCCCTTTATATCCGTCCATTTGTGATCGCCACCGAAAATAAATTGGGTGTAGATGCTTCTCATTCTTATTTGTTTATGGTCATCCTTTCTCCCATGCGGGCCTATTACAACAAGCCGCTCAGGGTAAAAGTAGAAACCGAATATATCCGTTCGGCCCGGGGAGGTGCCGGCGCTGCCAAAAACGGCGGAAATTATGGAGCCTCCCTTCTGCCTCAGCTAAAGGCCAAAGAGGAGGGTTTTGACCAGATCATCTGGCTAGATGCGGTGGAGAGGCAATACATTGAGGAATCCGGAACGATGAATATCATGTTTATCATCAATGGAAAAGAACTATTAACACCTGCCCTGAGTGATTCCATTCTGGACGGAATTACCAGGGATTCCATTCTTAAAATTGCACCGGGATTGGGATTAGCTGTAAATGAAAGGAAAATCCAGATTACAGAAATCTTGGATAAAATATCCTCAGGTGACTGTGTGGAGGCCTTTGGAGTAGGAACGGCGGCTGTAATTTCCCCGATCAGGGAAATATCTTTTGAAGGCAAAAATTATACTACTAATGTTGACCCCGATGCGGCCATGTTCGGACTAAAAGAAAACCTTACCAAAATCAGGAGGGGTGTTTTGCCGGATGATTTTAGATGGAATAATATGGTATAAAAAATATTCCCTGCCCCAATTTGGTAATCCGTCAACAAACATTGAGGGATGATTGAAAATCCTAAAACCCGGAATATTTTTCCGGGGTTAATTACCAATCTTTTCCCCTAAACTGTTTCTTTTCTGCTTGTATCTTTTTGGATTTGAGCCTTTTTTCAATGGCACCTTTTCCCGGTCGGGTGGCCTTCCGCACCTTTCTCTTCTGGAAGGCTGCACTTAACATCTCATAGAATTTACGGATGGCAATGGTTTTATTTTGTAACTGAGATCGTTTTTCCTGGGTCTGAATGATAAGATTACCTTGATTATCCAATTTATTGGCCCATTTTTTCATCAAAATGGCCTTTTCACTTTCTTCTAATAGTAGGGATTCGGGAACATTGAATTTTAAAAAAATTTTTGAATTCACCTTATTGACATTTTGCCCCCCGGGACCACTGCTCCGGGCAGCCTGAAACAATAGCTCCTGATTTAAAAACTGCACCTTTATTTTATTAAAAACAGACATTTGTCAGGGTTTTGAATTTCTTGCTTAACGATTGATCAATAGTTATTACTTCAAAGAAGTTCCCAAGCTATCCCCAAAAAAGAGGAGAACCCAAATCAATCCTGCATTTAAGAAAAAAACAAGGGGAATTATTATCTTTAGCAAATACCATATAAATTCATCGGCCCATTTTATGAAAACCTTTTATCCTATTTTACTCTTATTGTTTTTTTCCGGACTTAAAGGGGAGATTTTAGCCCAGGCAGACCGGTATTTTGGAGAAAAAACAATCATCCCTGAAATACCTGCAAAAGGAGAAAAAATAAAATTGATCATCGTCAGTGATGCAACCAATGAAATCGACGATATTTGGGCCATTGCCCTGGCATTGTTTCATCCTGAAAGGTTTCAGATTGAAATGGTAAAGCCCCATGGTGTCTTTGGAGAATATTTGGCGGATTACAGGTTAAAGCATCCGTATTACATGCGGGAGGACAAGGGTTATTTGATATGGGTGACATTGCTGCCTTGATCGATCCTGATATCGCCACCTGGGAGGTAATTGACTGCCCTACCCTATCCCATTATATGGATTACAATTTTCAAAAAACAAATGGAAAGCTCCTTCGCTGCCTCTTTATTGACAGGGATGAGACTTTCCAGCTATTTTACCAGGGATTAAAAAGGCGTCATGAAAAGTGAAAAGAAAGGATTTTCACAAAGCTTTATTCCGTTTTATCCTGCATTTCTAGTTTCATCAACTCATCATCCTGTCGGATTAGCCTTCTCATTACAAAAAAGCTGGTGATCAAGGCAAGGCCGGTAAAAATAAAAATGGAGGTAAAATATGCCTGAGGGAAGGAATGATGTTTTCTACCTGATTCCCTGGAAATCTCCATCATGTAATTTTCCAAAGCATAACCGGAGATAATGCCCAAACCTATGGCGAAAAATACGAAGCCAAGGATAATGACAATATAGATACTGTAATTTCTTGATTTCTTTTTTGAATAAAACAAAGAGGCTTCTGCTCCTGATGAAATCAAAGCCAGGCGTTCGCTATTTCGGGTTTTAAGGTAATAAAACCAAATCCCAAATGCGGTAGCGAAAAACGAAATGAAAACAATTGAAACTGCCATATTATTTTTAAATTTAGTAAATGATTATATATCGTTATCTAATGGGTTGGACAATGTAAACCAGGATGAGGTTACAGGAGGTTGCCGTTTATTTGAAAAAATGAACTTTTCTTTTAGAATGTGTAACCTGATTAGAAACCTGCTTGTCTAATAGTGCAATGACAGGGGAATTCGACCATGAAAAAGTAAAAACCATTCAAATGGCCCTCCACAACGGGGATGTTCAAGCCTTAAGCCCACTCATTTTACACTATCAGAATTATGTGTTTCAAATTGCCCTTGGAATTCTTAAAAACAGGGAAGAGGCAGAAGAAGTCACCCAGGATGTTTTTGTTAAGGTCTTCAAGGTATTGGACACATTTAAAGGCGAGAGTAAATTCTCTACCTGGTTGTATAGAATTTCACATAACCTGGCCTTAAACCGTTTGGCCAAGATGGCAAGAGATCCGGTAAAAGTCCAGTCCTGGTCAGAAAAACAACTTCAAGTGCCTGTTTCAGATAAGCTTTCATGGGAAATCATGGCGTGGAAGGACCGTAAGAAGTTCATCACTTTTGCACTTGAAAGGCTAAATGCCGAAGACCGATTGATCCTCACCTTGTTTTATCTTCATGAACAACAACTAGGTGAAATTGCAGTTATCATGGACATTCAACCCAATAATGTGAAGGTGAAATTACACCGGGCAAGGAAAAAAATTGAAAAGGTATTGAATCAAATACTCAAAGAGGAGGTTAGTAATTTATGAAGATCGAAGACAATGATGTTAGTCAATATTTTAAGGAAATAAAGCCTTTGGATAAGGATTTTTCAGATCCAATCCTACAAAAAATACATTCGCAAAAAGAGGTATTGCTTTACCCTGCTACAATGCCCACCCTTTTACTTTGGGGAATAATCGGCATTTTATTTGGGGTATTGATTATTGGCCTTTCCATGGTCGAAAATATAAGTTTAAACTTATGGGACAACTTCCAAATTCCAAGTTTTCCCTCCCTTTCCCACTTGGAAGTAGCCCCTATTTCAATGATCATAATGCCTACTTTGGCAATCGTTATTTGGTTCCTTATATTGATGGAGAAAAAAATCATGAAAGCAATTCTTTGAGGACTATCTTTATCCTCAAAGTGAAACTTAATAATTTCTTGCTTTTAAGGCTACTTTTTCCATTGGGTATGAAATGATTCTTTAGGATCTCTGTCAATTCTCTGGTAGGTATGGGCACCAAAATAGTCCCTTTGTGCCTGAATCAGGTTAGCGGCTGAATTTCCGGTGATGCTACCAAGGTAGTAATTGATGGCACTGGACATTACCGGAACGGCAATGCCGTGCTGAAGCGCCTGACCAACCACATAAGAGAGATCACTTTGGTAACCCCTTAAGGCGGCAACCGCCTCATGGTGTAAAATTATCCTTTTGCTTTCCTTGAATATTTTAACCAGCTCCTCCATTAAAACCGACCTGATGATGCAGCCATTGGTCCAAATTCTGGCAATTTCTGAAAAATTCAGGTCCCAATTATTTTTTTCAGATACTTCCAGCATCAGGGAAAAGCCTGTATCATGGTTGATAATCCTGGAAGCCTGGTAAGCTGCCTGAACCTTATCAATAAATTTTTCTTTGTCCTCTATGGCAGTAAAGGATTTTTGTTGGTATAATCCCGATGCCAGGACCCTTAACGGTTTCCTGGCAGACAAATTCCGAGACATGACGGCCTCAGTAAGCACGCCATAAGGCACTCCGTATTCCAAGGCAACCTCCACGGACCATCCACCAGTTCCCTTTTGGGCAGCCTGATCCAATATTTGATCCAGCAGCAGTGAATTGTCATCTTCCTTTTTCCTCAGGATGTCGGCAGTGATTTCAAGGAGGTAATTTCCCAGGTCGCTATCCATCCAGGATTCAAAAATATCGGCAATTTCGGAGGGGGGCAATCCCAAATAAAATCTAAGCAAGGTGTAAATTTCCGCAATGACCTGCATTTCGCCATATTCGATGCTGTTATGAACCATTTTAACAAAATGACCTGCCCCATCCGGGCCTATATAGGCTGTGCATGGATTTCCCATAAAGTCCTTTGCCGCGATTTTTTCAAAATAGGGTGCCACTTGTTGATATCCTTTCTCAGCTCCTCCGGGCATTATCGAAGGACCCTTTCTTGCTCCCTCCTCTCCGCCTGATACACCGGCCCCAATAAATAAAATTCCTTTTTCCTGTAAGTTCCTGACACGCAAACCGGTATCCTTATAAAAGGAATTTCCACCATCAATCAACAGGTCACCGGCTTCCAGATAAGGTAACAATTCCTCAATTTGTGCATCAACGGCATTTCCGGCAGGAATCATCAACATTATCTTTTTGGGGGAAGATAAGGAATCAATAAATTCAGGAAGATGATCAAAAGGAGAAATGTTATGGTATCCAGGATTTGCAATAAGTACTTTTTGGGCAACCTTTTCTTCGGTTCCTTTAACATGTCTATTATAAATAGATAAATTGATTCCCTGATCTGCCAAATTCAAGGCCAGGCTTTTGCCCATTACACCCATTCCTATCATTCCAAATTCTGATAGCGATTGTCCTTCCTTCATTTTTTTAAAAATTTCTTCCACCATTTTCTCCGGTGGGTCTTTTATGGAGATTTTAAGTCCATAATTAGGACTTTCCAAAGTGGCCAACTGGGAATCCAGCAAGGCGGGATTCATAAAATGGCCCACCCTTTTCGAAAGCCTTTCCATGATTAGGGATTTTGATCCAGCCAGCAATATCCAGCGAATATCCGGGACCACTTTCAAAATCCTCCGGTATTTTTCATTGAGTGCAGAACAGGCCAAAACTGCTCCCTGGCCCTTTTCCCACTCTTTAATACTTGCAGCTATGTTTTCCAACCAGGGGATCCTGTTTTCATCTGTAAGTGGAATGCCGCTATTCATTTTATGCTTGTTGGCATTGGGATGAAAATGGTCCCCATCGAAAAAGGGTAAATTCATTTTTTTAGCCAGCAGTTTGCCAACAGTGGTTTTCCCACAACCTGTAACCCCATAAATAATCACTATCATACACGAAATTAATAAATTTTCAAGCAAATCAATGCCTGACTATATTTAAAGCAAACTATTGATTTTACTCCTGTCAATTTTTAGAGGACCCAAACGGGAATCAAATTTTATTACAATGAACCTAAGTAACCTATTTTAGTGTTAAACTCATTATCTTCATTATCAGAAACCAGGGACCTTTAATCCCTGGCAAAGCAAAGAAAATGATTAAAAGAAAAAGAGTGGTCGTGGGCCTATCAGGAGGCGTGGACAGTTCAGTTGCCGCCTATTTATTAAAAGAAGAGGGATATGAAGTGATCGGGATGTTCATGAAAAACTGGCACGATGAATCCGTCACCATATCCAACGAATGCCCCTGGATGGAAGACAGCACAGATGCCATGCTCGTTGCGCAAAAATTGGGTATTCCTTTCCAGGCGATTGACCTGAGTGAGGATTACAGGGAAAGGATTGTGGATTATATGTTTGCTGAATACGAAGCTGGAAGAACACCCAATCCGGACATTCTATGTAACCGGGAAATTAAATTTGATATTTTTTTAAAAGCTGCTTTGAAATTAAATGCGGATTATGTGGCCACGGGACACTATTGTCAAAAGGATCACATTGATAGAGATGGCAATACTTATTATCGGCTATTGGCAGGTGCTGACCCCAACAAAGACCAAAGTTATTTCCTTTGTCAATTGAACCAGGACCAACTCGCCAAAGCCCTGTTCCCCATAGGACACCTTCAGAAATCCAGGGTAAGGGAAATAGCAAGAAAGCAGGAATTGGTTACCGCAGAAAAAAAAGACAGCCAGGGGCTTTGTTTTGTGGGGAAAGTAAGATTGCCGGAATTTTTACAGCAAAAACTGAAACCCAGGAAAGGAGAAATCAGGATGGTACCGGAAAATCTTCCCCTATATCAAAATAAAAGAATCCCAGCCGGCATCAGGAGTTCAGAGATGGATGATGCCATTTTGGATGATATCTGTTTCCCCTATCAATACCTTCCGGATGATGGAGAAAAGGTGGCAGAACACAATGGTGCTCATTATTTTACGATAGGCCAACGAAAAGGCCTGCATGTAGGGGGAACAGGAAAACCCTTGTTTGTAATCGCTACAGATACCCTTCAGAATGTCATATATACCGGATTGGGGGAAGAACATCCTGGCTTACTTCGAAATGGCTTGTTTGTGAAAACAAGTGATGTCCATTGGATCCGGCCAGATCTGGTCTTGATACCGGGAGAATCCGCTTCCTATCAAGTCAGGATCCGATACCGGCAGCCTCTAACGGGTGCTATCCTGATCATGAAGCATAACGGACTATATATTTTATTTGACCAAGCACAAAGAGGCGTGGCCTCAGGGCAATTTGTAGCCTGGTACAAAGACAATGAAACCATTGGGTCCGGAACCATTTTTTGACATGCTGCCTTTAGAGCTAATTTATGAGGATGAATATTATATTGCCATCAATAAACCGGCTGGGGTAATGGTACATAAAACGGCTCTGGAAAAAGATCCGGAGACGCTTTATGCCGTACAGCTTCTTAGGGATCAGATTGGACAAAAAGTGTACCCTTTGCACCGCTTAGACCGCCCCACCTCTGGCATCTTGATGTTTGGGAAATCCTCAGCGGCCGCCTCCATGTTACAACCGATGTTTACAGGGGCTGGCATCATTAAATCTTATCTGGCCATTGTAAGGGGTTTTGTTTCAGAAGATCATGGTACCATTGACCATCCTCTTGCGAAAGACCTAAAGTTTGAGCCCCAGGCTGCTTTGACGGAATACTGGAAACTGGGAGAAGCTGAAATCCCTTTTTCTTCCTCCGACAGGTACTTTACCAGCCGCTATTCCCTGATGAAGGTTTATCCCCACACAGGCAGAATGCATCAGATCAGACGACATTTTGCCCACATTAGAAATTATATCATCGGGGACAATACCCATGGTGACAATAAGCAAAATAGTTTTTTCAGAAGGCATTTTGATATGCGCCATATGTTGCTCCATAACTGGAAAATGAAATTTAACCATCCTGTCTTTTGTCAAGAAGTAGCCATTGAAGTCAATCCTCCGGAATATTTCATGGACATTTCCAAAAAATTAGGTTGGGATTCAACCCGCTGGAATGGCTGATTAATTTGAAGGTATATGTATATTTGAACCAAAAGAAAAATAAGAA
>JBBDSB010000162.1:0-9484 GCA_040905205.1 Cyclobacteriaceae bacterium | reverse complement strand
TAAAAGAAGAACTTAAGAAATTGACGAACAAAGATGTTCAGATCAATATTTTTGAAATCAAAAGGCCCGAATTGGATGCCAAATTGGTAGGAGAATCCATAGCACAACAATTGGAAGCAAGGATTTCTTTTAGGAGAGCCATGAAACAGTCCATTGCATCTACCATAAGGGTAGGGGCAGAGGGGATAAAAGTGAAACTTTCCGGTAGATTGGGGGGTGCAGAAATGGCGAGGTCTGAAATGTATAAGGAGGGAAGAATTCCCCTTCACACCATCAGAGCTGACGTGGATTATGCCCTATCTGAAGCCAGGACCGTTTATGGCCTTATCGGAATAAAGGTATGGATCTTTAAAGGTGAGGTGTATGGAAAAAGAGATCTTTCTCCTAACGCAGGTTTGTCCAATGAGCCGAAAGGAAATGCTCCAGCTGGAAACAGAAGGAGGAGGGAAGGTGGACCTAAAAGAAGG
This sequence comes from Cyclobacteriaceae bacterium, assembly GCA_040905205.1. Classification (GTDB taxonomy): domain Bacteria; phylum Bacteroidota; class Bacteroidia; order Cytophagales; family Cyclobacteriaceae; genus Cyclobacterium. The sequence continues at coordinate 9,017 of JBBDSB010000162.1, read as the reverse complement.
AAGAGAAATTAAAAATTCACCCAAACTGAGCGATCATGTTACAGCCAAGAAGAACGAAATTTAGAAAAATGCATAAAGGGAGGGTTAAAGGTATTGCCCAAAGAGGTCATACTTTGGCTTTTGGCAACTTTGGCATCAAATCCCTGGAACCTGGTTGGATCACCTCCAGACAAATTGAAGCTGCCCGTATTGCAATGACCAGGGCCATGAAAAGAGAAGGTCAGGTTTGGATAAGGATTTTCCCGGATAAGCCCATCACCAAAAAACCTGCAGAGGTAAGGATGGGTAAAGGTAAAGGGGCACCTGAATATTGGGTAGCCGTTATCAAACCGGGAACCATTCTTTTTGAGGCCACCGGGGTAAGTCAGGAAGTGGCTCAGGAAGCGCTGAGACTTGCTCAGCAGAAACTTCCTGTAAGTACAAAATTCGTGGTTCGTAGAGATTACGTTGCATCCTAAAGAAATGAAAAATTCCGAAATAAAAGCGCTTACAGAGAGCGAAATCACAGAACGCATTGCTGCGGAACAGGAGAATTTGACAAAATTGCGCTTTGCACATGCCATTTCTCCCATTGAAAATCCGAACAGAATAAGAGAATCAAGGCGTTTGGTCGCAAGGTTGAAGACTTTTTTACGAGCCAAACAACTAGCTAAATAAGAAACACAATGGCTACTACAGAAAGAAATCTTCGTAAAGAAAGAATTGGTAAGGTAGTGAGCAACAAAATGGATAAATCCATAACCGTAGCAGTGGAAAGAAGAGTAAAACATCCTATCTATGGTAAATTTGTTGGGAAAACTACCAAATTTATGGCTCATGACGAGAACAACGAGTGTAACCCTGGTGACACCGTCAGAATAAGTGAAACCCGTCCGCTGAGTAAGCAGAAGCGTTGGAGAATGGTTGAAATCATTGAAAAGGCACTATAAATTATGATACAGCAAGAATCCAGATTGAATATAGCGGATAATTCAGGTGCCAAAGAAGTACTTGTGATCCGTGTTCTAGGGGGTACCGGTAGAAGGTATGCTTCTATTGGAGATAAAGTGGTCGTATCAGTAAAATCAGCCCTTTCTTCCAGCAGCATGAAAAAAGGCACCGTATCCAAAGCGGTAATCGTACGAACCAGAAAAGAAGTCAGAAGAAAAGACGGATCTTATATCCGTTTTGAAGATAATGCGGCCGTTCTTTTGAATAATAATGACGAACCCAGGGGAACCCGTATTTTTGGCCCGGTAGCCAGGGAACTTAGGGAAAAGCAGTTTATGAAAATTGTATCATTGGCCCCAGAAGTATTGTAATTATGGTAAGAAAATTTAATAAGCAGCCAAAATTGCATGTCAAAACCGGAGACACCGTATTGGTTATCTCAGGAGATGATAAAGGCAAAAATGGTAAGATCCTTTCTATGAACCTGGAAAAAAGAAGGGCAATCATAGAGGGGCTGAATATGGTAACCAAACATATCAAGCCCACGGCGAATACCCCTCAGGGTGGTATAGAAAAAAAGGAGGCTTCCATCCATATCAGCAATCTGAAATTAGTCGATCCAAAAACAGGTGAAGCTACCAGGATTGGGAGAAAGAAAAATGATGACGGAAAATTAGTAAGGTATTCTAAGAAAACCGGGGAGGTAATCAATGGCTAAACCTAGATTAAAAGAAAGATTTGATACGGAAATTACTCCGGAACTGAAGGATAAATTTCAATTCACCAGCATCATGCAGGTTCCCAAATTGGAAAAAATAGTAATCAATAAGGGTATCGGTGCGGCTGTGGCTGATAAGAAACTGGTGGATCAGGGTGTGGAAGAGCTGTCCATAATTACTGGTCAGCGGGCTGTAGCCACCAAAGCAAAAATCTCCATTTCTAATTTTAAGCTTAGAGATGGTATGCCCATAGGGGCAAAAGTCACGCTTAGGGGATATAGAATGTATGAATTTCTTGACAGGCTTGTTTCAGTAGCCCTTCCCAGGGTGCGTGATTTTAAAGGGATTTCTGACAAAGGCTTTGATGGCCGGGGCAACTATACTTTAGGGGTTACCGAGCAGATCATTTTCCCCGAAATCAGCATTGATAAAGTCAATAGAATCTCCGGTATGGATATTACTTTGGTGACCTCCACGAACAGTGACGAAGAAGCTTATGCCTTATTGAAATCCCTTGGAATGCCTTTTATAAATAAAAATAAAGAAGATTAAATATGGCAAGAGAATCAATCAAGGCCCGTGAGAGAAAAAGGGAAAAATTAGTAGCCAAATATGCCAAAAAGAGAGCGGAGCTCAAAGCAGCTGGAGACTATGAAGCCTTGGATAAACTACCCAAAAATGCATCCCCTGTAAGGCTGCACAACAGGTGTAAGCTTACCGGGCGGCCAAAAGGGTACATGAGGAAATTCGGTATTAACCGGGTTACTTTCAGAGAAATGGCCTTGGCAGGGAAAATTCCGGGTGTAACCAAATCAAGCTGGTAAAAATTATATAATAGTTTTTATTCTTAATTTCATTGTGTAACTTTGCACGCCCATTAGGGTTTTGCAGTTAGACTAATATAAATATGACTGATCCAATAGCTGATTATCTTACCAGGTTGAGAAATGCCATCAAGGCGTCTCATCGGATAGTAGAAATTCCTGCTTCTAATATGAAAAAAGAGCTTACAAAAGTTCTTTTTGACAAAGGCTTCATACAAAACTATAAGTTTGTGGAAGAAGGTCCCCAAGGTACGATTAAAATTGCCTTGAAATACAACCCTCAATCCAAAGAAAATGCCATTGTCAACCTTACTCGTATCAGCAAGCCGGGTTTAAGAAAATATGTAAACAAAGAATCCCTTCCCAGGGTAATTAATGGATTGGGCATAGCCATCCTGTCTACCTCTAAGGGGATCATGACTGACAAAGAAGCCCGTGTTGAAGGGGTGGGCGGAGAAGTACTTTGTCACGTTTATTAATAAATTGATATGTCTAGAATAGGTAAAAAACCCATAAATATACCCGCGGGTGTGACTGTAGACGTTTCTGATCATAATCAGGTAACTGTTAAAGGTCCCAAAGGTACACTGGTGCAGGAGGTTAATCCTGATATTCCGGTAATAGTAAAAGACAATCAGGTGGTTTTGGACAGACCTACTGATTCTAAAAGGCACAAATCACTTCATGGTCTCTACAGATCTCTCGTTAACAATATGGTGATTGGGGTAAATGAAGGTTACAAAAAGGAATTGGAATTGGTTGGGGTAGGTTATAAAGCCACCAAACAAGGTCAGGTCCTGGAACTTGCCCTGGGTTATTCGCACAATATCTTTTTTGCGGTACCCGGAGAGATTTCATTGAAGACGGAAACGCCTAAAGGGAAAAATCCATTGGTTACATTGGAAGGTATCGATAAGGAATTGATAGGTCAGGTTGCTGCCAAAATCAAATCATTACGTAAAGTAGAGCCATTTAAAGGCAAAGGTGTAAGGTTTGTCGGGGAGTATGTAAGACGCAAGGCGGGTAAAACTGCTGCTAAAAAATAATTAGAAGATGGCTTTCAAGAAAAAACTGCGAAGATTAAGGATCAAAAGAGGTATCAGGAGGAAAATTTCCGGTACGGATTCAAGACCGAGGCTTTCTGTGTTCAAAAGCAATACAGGAATTTATGCTCAATTAATAGATGATCTAAAAGGTCAGACCCTGGCTTCTGCTTCTTCTAAAGAATTAGGATCAACAGCCAATGTTAACGTTTCTGTTTCGAAGGAAGTTGGTAAAAAACTGGCCGAAAAAGCAGTTACAAATGGACTAAGTGAAGTTGTCTTTGACAGGAGCGGATACCTTTATCATGGAAATGTAAAAGCTTTGGCAGAAGGTGCCAGAGAAGGAGGCCTTAAATTTTAAAAATTATGTCCCAACTAAGTAAAAAACCCATTAGGGCTACAGATACAGAATTAAAGGAAAAGGTGGTTGCCATCAATCGAGTTGCCAAAGTGGTAAAAGGGGGTCGTAGATTTTCTTTTTCAGCCATAGTGGTAGTTGGTGATGGTAATGGAGTAGTAGGATTCGGGCTCGGAAAAGCCAATGAAGTGACTGACTCCATCACCAAAGGCATTGAAGATGCCAAGAAAAACCTGATTAAAGTACCCATGTTAAAGGGTACCATCCCACATGAACAGTTGGGTAAATTCGGTGGGGGCTTTGTTTTGATTAAGCCTGCCGCTCCCGGTACCGGCGTTTTGGCAGGTGGTGCCATGAGAGCTGTTTTGGAAAGTGCGGGTTATACCGATATTCTTGCGAAATCAAAAGGTTCCTCCAATCCGCACAACGTGGTGAAAGCCACTGTGGATGCCTTATTACATCTCAGAGATGCCATTGCGGTTTCTCGACAGAGAAGGGTTAAAATGTCAAAAGTATTTAATGGTTAAGGATATGGCTAAGTTAAAGATAACACAAATCAGGAGCACCATTAAAAGACCTAAAAACCAAAAAGCAACCATTACTGCTTTGGGTCTGGGTAAAATCAACAGAACCGTTGAAAAGGAAAAAACCCCGCAATTGGAGGGTATGATCCGTAAAATTAGCCATCTTGTTCAAATACAGGAAGTTTAGAAACCTTTTTCCCAGGAATTAGAACAATTTAAGCTGACCTAAAAAAATACATAGAATGAAATTACATACATTAAAACCAGCTGAAGGCTCTGTTAAAAACAGAAAAAGAATCGGTAGGGGTCAAGGTTCAGGTAGAGGTGGTACTTCTACCAGGGGTCATAAGGGTGCTAAATCCAGGTCCGGCTATAAAAGTAAATTAGGCTTCGAAGGTGGTCAGATGCCTCTTCAAAGAAGGATACCTAAATTTGGTTTTAAAAATCACAACCGTATTGAATATCAAGCCGTTAACTTAGATACCATACAGGAATTGGTATCCAAGTATAACTTAGAGTCAGTTGATTTTGAGATTTTGGTACAAAATAGCATTGTTTCTAAAAAAGATCTTGTAAAAGTCCTTGGAAGGGGCGAACTTACCTCTAAAATAAATGTAAGTGCCCACAGTTTCTCCGCTTCTGCCATTTCGGCGATAGAAAAGGCTGGTGGAGCTGTAAATAAGATTTAATTCATGAAAAAGTTCATCACAACAGTAAAGAACATCTTTTCGATAGAGGATTTAAGAATCCGTATTTTAAATACTGTAGGTTTGCTTATAGTTTTTAGAATAGGATCTTTTGTGGTTCTACCGGGTGTGGATCCAAGCAGGCTTGGAGAAGCTGCCACCGGTATTTTCGGATTGATTGACACCTTTTTAGGTGGTTCTTTCAGCAGGGCTTCCATTTTTGGTTTGGGGATAATGCCTTATATTTCTGCATCAATTGTATTACAATTGTTGACTGTTGGAGTTCCCTATTTCCAAAAACTTCAAAAGGAAGGTGAGTCCGGAAGAAAAAGAATCAATCAGATAACCCGGGTTCTGACCATTTTAATTACACTTGCTCAGGGCATTGGATACCTAACAGCCACCATTCCGAATGAAGCCATTGTGGTGAATAAAACCTTGTTCATGACCAGCGCATTGGTTCTGCTTACTTCGGGCACAATGTTCTGTATGTGGATAGGTGAAAAGATCACAGAGAAAGGAATCGGCAATGGAATTTCCATGTTGATAATGATTGGTATTATTTCGGCGCTTCCAGGTGCGATATTATCAGAAAGTTTGTCCAAAGGTGGTGGTGGGATTTTGTTGTTGATCATTGAAGCTGTAATACTGTTCTTTGTTGTGGTAGGTGTGGTAGCACTTACTGAAGCAGTAAGAAGGATTCCTGTTCAGTATGCCAAACAGGTTGTGGGTGGAAAAGTGTATGGTGGACAACGGCAGTATATTCCTATAAAAGTGAATGCTTCCGGCGTGATGCCCATTATCTTTGCACAATCCCTGATGTTTTTACCTGCTCTAATTGCACAAATATGGGCTGATACCAGTGATATGGCTGCTTATATAGGAACTACCTTCAGTGATTTCACTTCCTGGCAATACAACTTGGTTTTTGCTTTGATGATCATTTTGTTTACTTTTTTCTATACGGCCATTACCGTTAATCCTGAACAAATCGCTGAAGATATGAAAAGAAATGGTGGCTTTGTTCCGGGAATTAAGCCTGGTGGACCTACTGCCGACTTTATAGATAATATCATTTCAAGAATTACTTTGCCGGGCTCAATTTTATTGGCCTTAGTGGCTATTATGCCAGCATTTGCGATTTTGGCAGGTGTCAGTGCCGAGTTTTCCCAATTTTATGGTGGAACTTCTTTGCTGATTATGGTTGGGGTAATATTGGATACGCTTAGGCAAATTGAAAGTTATTTATTGATGCGCCATTATGAAGGGATGATGAAAAGTGGTAATATGAAAAATGACCCTTCAAGTTATGCGGTGGCCTAAGCATGATACACTATAAGTCGGAAGAAGAAATTGAAATAATAAAAAAGAGTGCACAAATCCTGGGAAAAGCCCATGGTGAAGTTGCAAATCATGTAAAGGAAGGGGTAAAGACCTCTTTTTTGGATAAAATTGCTGAAGAATACATTAGAGACCATGATGGGGTTCCTTCTTTTAAAGGATACAATGGATTTCCATCATCTCTCTGTATTTCCGTAAATGAAGTAGTCGTTCACGGATTTCCAAGTCAGTATGTTTTGAAAGATGGAGATATAATCTCAATAGATTGTGGAGTCTTTCACCAAGGTTATCATAGCGATTCCGCTTATACTTACCCTGTTGGTGAAGTTTCCCCTCATATCGAAGCCCTTTTAAAAGCAACAAAGGAATCCCTTTATCTAGGAATAGAAAAGGCTGTTTTCAAAAACCGTGTTGGGGATATAGGTAATGCCATACAGAAATATGTAGAGGCCAAAGGATTTACGGTAGTACGCGAGTTGGTCGGACATGGTCTTGGTAAAAATCTTCATGAGGCCCCTGAAGTACCCAATTACGGAAAGAAAGGCAGTGGCCCTTCGCTCAAGAAAGGAATGGTCCTGGCCATTGAGCCCATGGTAAATTTTGGGACCAGGAATGTGGTTCAGGAAAGGGATGGCTGGACCATCCGAACGGCAGACAGAAAACCTTCTGCCCATTTTGAACACACGGTGGCCATCTTTGAGAACAGAACCGAAATATTGACTACACATCGTTACATAGAAGAAAATTTTAAAAGGTAATATGGCTAAACAGGCATCTATAGAACAAGACGGTACCATTGTAGAGGCATTGTCCAATGCGATGTTTAAAGTAGAACTTGAAAACGGACATCAGCTGATAGCCCACATATCGGGAAAAATGCGGATGAATTATATCAAGATATTACCAGGTGATAAAGTAAAGCTGGAGATGTCCCCTTATGATCTTTCCAAAGGAAGGATAGTATACAGGTATAAATGATTGATGGCCTGAGGAGGACCTTTCGGTATAAAGACAACAGCAAATAAAAATTATTAATATGAAAGTTAAAGCGTCTATTAAAAAGAGAAGCGTTGACTGTAAAGTGATTCGAAGGAAAGGAAAGCTTTATGTGATCAACAAGAAGAATCCTAAGTTTAAACAAAGACAAGGTTAATCATTATGGCTAGAATTGCAGGTGTCGATATTCCAGACAACAAACGTGGTGAGGTAGGACTTACCTATATTTTTGGTATTGGTAGAAGTAAGGCCAAGACTATCCTCAACAAAGCAGGCATTTCCCTTGACAAAAAAGCAGGTGAATGGGATGATGATGAGGCCACAGCCATCAGAAATATTATTTCTGAAGAGCACAAGACAGAAGGTGCCCTGAAATCAGAAGTTCAGTTAAGTATAAAAAGGCTGATGGATATAGGATGTTATAGAGGTTTAAGACACCGAAAGGGTCTTCCGGTAAGGGGTCAAAAAACCAAAAATAACGCCAGGACCAGAAAAGGAAAGAGAAAAACCGTTGCGAACAAGAAAAAAGCAACTAAATAAATCCTGACATAGATTATGGCTCAGAAAAGAAACGAAAAAGCAAAGGGGAAAAAAAGAGTTGTTAAAGTAGAAGCAGTGGGTCAAGTCCACATCAAAGCATCTTTTAATAATATCATCATTTCTATTACCAATAATTCAGGTCAGGTCATATCCTGGGCCTCAGCTGGTAAAATGGGTTTTAGGGGTTCCAAAAAGAACACCCCTTACGCTGCTCAAATGGCTGCCCAAAACTGTGGGCAGGTGGCTTATGATCTCGGATTGAGAAAAATTGAAGTATATGTAAAAGGGCCCGGAGCAGGCAGGGAATCAGCCATCAGAACCCTACAAAATGTTGGTTTGGATGTGACCACCATTACAGATGTGACACCACTTCCCCATAATGGATGTCGTCCTCCAAAACGTAGAAGAGTTTAATTTAAAGAATAATAAGCATGGCTAGATATAGAGGTCCAAAAGCAAAAATTGCCAGAAAATTTGGCGAGCCCATTGAAGGGCAAAGCAAAGTGCTTCAGAAAAAAAATTACCCTCCCGGGATGCATGGTAGAGGTAGACGGAAAAAGCAGTCCGAATTTGCTATTCAATTGATGGAAAAGCAAAAAGCCAAATACATCTATGGGATACTGGAAAGACAGTTTGCCCGGATGTTTGGCATTGCCTCCAGGAAAAAAGGGGTGACAGGAGAAAACCTGCTTCAACTTTTGGAAGCAAGACTCGACAATACCGTTTACCGACTTGGTATTGCTCCGACCAGAAGGGGGGCAAGACAGTTGGTTTCTCATAAACACGTCTTGGTAAACGGAGAAATAGTAAACATACCATCATTTTTGCTGAAGCCAGGAGATGTGGTTTCGGTGAGAGAAAAATCCAAGTCCTTGGAAGCGATTACCGAAAGCCTTAGAGGTAGGGGTACCACCCGGTACAGCTGGTTGGAATGGGATAATGGATCCCTGAGTGGTAAGTTTGTTAGTGTTCCGATAAGGGAAGATATCCCTGAGAACATTAAAGAACAACTTATCGTCGAACTTTACTCCAAGTAATCAATAACTTTCCTACAAA
>JBBDSB010000161.1:0-1576 GCA_040905205.1 Cyclobacteriaceae bacterium | reverse complement strand
ATTATGTTAGTCCTCAGGTCAAAAAAATTCTGGGATACTCTCCGGAAGAGTGGATAGGCATAAAGGGTTTCTGGCAAAATAGAATTCATCCTGAAGACCGGGAACGTGCCATCTCGTTTTGCTTCAGTCAAACTGAGAAGGGCGAGAATCACACATTTGAATATCGGATGAGAAAAGCTGACGGGGACTACATCTGGCTCAGAGATGTCGTTACGGTGGTGAAGGAAGTTGGAGAAGCCACAACTCTCAGAGGTCTTATGATTGACATTGACCAAGAGAAGTTGCTTGAATTAAAGCTGGAGATGGCCTATGAGTTGGCAAAAATCGGAAGTTGGGAACTCAATTTAGTAAATGATAACCTTTACTGGTCGAAGTACATCAAAGAACTGCATGAAGTAGATAATGATTATCAACCAAACCTCGAATCAGCCATCGATTTTTATACTGAGGGGTGGAGCCGAGATACTATTTCAAAGGTAGTAGAAAATACGATTATAACGGGTGAACCTTTTGATGTTGAACTTCCGATAGAAACAGCTAAAGGAAATGAACGCTGGATACGAGCTGTGGGAAAACCGGAATTTATTGATGATACCTGTGTGAGAGTCTATGGAAGTACCCAGGATATCACGGAACGCATTGAAGCTGAACAGGGTCGAGTAAAAATACTGGAGAGTATATCTGATGCATTCTACGCTCTAGACAGTGATTGGAATTTTACCTATATCAATCAGGAAGCTGAAAAAATGTTAAAACGGAGAGCGGTAGACCTGCTGGATAAAAATATTTGGGAAGAATTTCCTGTAGCCCGTCAATCTGAAGTGTATGAAATCTATAAGGAAGTAGCAGAAAGCGGGAAACCCAGACATTTTGAATACTATTATCAACCTCTTGAGATCTGGGTTGATATCAGTGTAAATTCGAATAAGGACGGTTTATCGGTCTTTTTTAGAAATATCAATGATCGAAAAAGAAGTGAAGAATCACTAAAAACTCTCAACAATGAACTGATGGTATCCAATACCGAGCTTGAACAGTTTGCTTTTGTGGTATCTCACGACCTGCAGGAGCCACTTCGGATGATTACTGGTTTCCTGGGTCAGCTTGATAAAAAATATGATCATCTGCTTGATGAAAAAGGTAAAAAGTATATCCATTTTGCAACTGATGGGGCCAATCGCATGAAGCAGATTATTTTGGATCTCTTAGAATATTCACGTGTGGGGCGTGTGGATATGGAGCGGGAAGAGATAAACATGAATGATCTGGTTCATGAAGCGCTGCTATTGAATAGAAAACTGATTACTGAAATAAAAGCAGATGTAAATGTTGAAAAACTGCCTATTATTAATGCTATGAAAGTGCCCATGCGTCAGCTTTTTCAGAATCTGATAAATAACTCGATTAAGTATCACAAAAAAGACAGAAAGCCAAATGTAAATATCACCGCAGGCGAAGATGAAGATTTTTGGTATTTTGAGATAGAGGATAACGGAATCGGAATTGTACATGAAAATACCGCCAAAATTTTCATCCTTTTTCAAAGGCTGCATAATAAAGAGGAATACAGTGGTAG